>NZ_JBRCAD010000218.1:0-18933 GCF_053493415.1 Trichothermofontia sp.
CCCATCGCCCACCCCAGGCCCCAAGCTCGAGACGGCTCCTGCCCCTAAGCTGGTGGAGCGGCCTACCCTCAAACGTCCCAAGTCCCAAACGGCTGCGCCAACGGAGGCAGCCCCCAGGGGGACCACAACGACCCTGCCCCCTAGTCGTCCGAAGGCATCTACCCCGCGACCAGCGGCCAACAAGGAGGCCGGGGGGAATAAACCCGTAGCTCCCAAAACCCAGACGATCGTCGAATTGCGTCGCCCCCAACGTCCGGCCCTTGAGGCCGATAAGGACAAAACGGCCACAGTGGAAACCAGTGATTTGGTGGCCGAGGTTGAAGAGGTGCCGATCGTTGAGCTGGTCCGTCCCACCCCACCCCGTGTCAAACGCGCCAAGCGGCGGGAGGAGGAGGAAGAAGACGAAACGCTGGAAAAAGAAAAGCCTGCTGCCAAGGGCAAGCACAAGCGGCGATCGCAGACCGTGCTGGATGAGGATGAGGATGAATTTGGCCTAGGGGAGGAGAGCGAGGCCCAAGCTGCTGCCGCTGCCCAGGTGAGCCTGTCTTTGGCGCGTCCGCCCAAGCCCAAATCCATGCAGCAAACCCAAGCCAAACCCGTCACCACGGCCCAGAAAACCCGTCGGCCCAGTCGCGGTGGGTCCGGCAGTGGGGGTCCCGGTGCCCGGGAACGGAACACAGAAGTGAAACCCGAACGCCCAGAAACGGTCACGATTCAAGGCAACCTAACGGTGCAGGAACTGGCCTCCCTGCTCCAGGTGCCAGAAACCGAAATCGTTAAGCGACTGTTCTTCCAAGGGATCGCAGCGACTATTACCCAAACCCTCGATTTAGCCACAGCCCGGATGGTCGCTGAGGAACTGGGGGTCCAGGTGGAAGCGGCGGTTCAGGAAGCGGCGGCCCGGAAGGTCACTGAAATGCTGGATGCTGCTGATTTGGATAGTCTCCAGCGCCGTCCCCCCGTGGTGACGATCATGGGGCACGTGGATCACGGAAAAACTACCCTGCTTGACTCGATTCGCAAAACGAAGGTTGCCCAAGGCGAAGCGGGTGGGATTACCCAGCATATTGGGGCCTACCATGTGGATGTTGAGCATGACGGGAAACAGGAACAAATCGTCTTCCTTGACACCCCTGGCCACGAAGCCTTTACCGCCATGCGGGCGCGGGGGGCGCGGGTGACCGATATCGCGATCCTGGTTGTGGCTGCGGATGATGGCGTCCGCCCCCAAACCATCGAAGCCTTGCGCCATGCCCAAGCGGCTGACGTGCCCATCATTGTCGCGATTAATAAGATTGACAAGGAGGAAGCCCAGCCCGATCGCGTCAAGCAAGAGTTGACCGAGTACGGCCTCGTCGCTGAAGAATGGGGCGGCGAAACGATCATGACGCCCGTGAGCGCCCTAACCGGGACCAACCTGGATACCTTGCTGGAAATGATCCTGCTGGTGTCGGAAGTGGAGGAGTTGGTTGCTAACCCGAATCGCCCGGCCAAGGGTACGGTGATTGAAGCCCACTTGGATAAGGCCAAGGGGCCAGTAGCCACCCTTTTAGTCCAGAATGGCACCCTGCGAGTCGGTGATACCCTGGTGGCAGGCTCGGTCCTGGGTAAGGTACGGGCAATGGTGGACGATCGCGGCGAACGGGTAAAGGAAGCCTCCCCCTCCTTTGCGGTGGAAATCCTGGGGCTGAATGAGGTGCCCGCTGCCGGAGATGAGTTCGAGGTCTTTACCGATGAGAAACAAGCCCGTTCTCTGGTAGAGGAGCGTCTGATCAGCCAACGGCAAACCCGCCTACAACAGGCCATGTCCTCCCGGCGTGTCACCCTCAGTTCCCTATCGGCCCGTGCTCAGGAAGGTGAGTTGAAGGAACTCAACCTGATCCTCAAGGCCGATGTTCAGGGTTCGGTGGAAGCAATTGTCGGGGCACTCAAGCAACTCCCCCAAAACGAGGTGCAAGTACGGCTGTTACTCGCGGCTCCCGGTGAAATCACCGAAACGGATGTGGACCTAGCGGCAGCCAGTGGTGCTGTAATTGTGGGCTTTAATACCACCCTCGCCAGTGGGGCACGGCAAGCGGCTGATCAAGCGGGTGTCGATGTTCGGGAGTATGAAATTATTTACAAGCTCCTGGAAGATATTCAAGGCGCAATGGAAGGCTTGCTGGAGCCGGAACTGGTGGAAGAGCCACTGGGGCAAGCCCAGGTTCGGGCCGTCTTCCCCGTGGGCCGGGGGGCTGTGGCCGGCTGCTACGTGCAATCAGGGAAACTGGTGCGCAATTGCAACATTCGGGTTCATCGTCAAGATGCGGTGGTCTACGAAGGCACGCTGGATTCGTTGCGACGGATGAAGGAGGATGTCAAGGAAGTGAATTCTGGTTACGAGTGCGGGATCGGGGTTGACAACTTTAGCACTTGGGCAGAAAACGATCGTGTTGAAGCCTTCCGCATGGTCACCAAGCGGCGCACCCTGTCGGGCTAACATTGTGCTCCGGGAGGTTCGACAACCCTCACCCCAACCCCTCTCCCTCAGGGAGAGGGGCCTAAAACCTTAATTCTTTCTCCGTAAGCTTTCGTGCCCAACATAGACGCAGGGGCTGGAAGGTGAGGGCAATGACCCAGTTAGTCATTGATGGCTCCCGATCGAGCATAGACTCAGGGGGGCCATTTTTTTAATAGAGCAATGCCGTTCTCGCGTCCAGATGGGTTGGACCTAGTCCGTCAGTAGGACCTGCCCTTGGTAGCCCGTGACAATGCGTGTCCCATCTTTGAGAATATGAATTTCCACCTGGTCACTGGCCCAGCTTTGGCAGTTTTCTAGGTCTGGGTTGAAAATATGTACCCGTTGATTACGGGAAGAGACCAGGGACGTGGGGGAGTGAATCGCTTGGGCCTGAAGATAGGGGCCATCGACTAAAATATCCAGTTCGTCTAGTAATGCTTGGGCACTAGGAGGGGCCTGGGGCGATCGTAATTGCTCGAGGGTAAAGCCAGTGAAGGACATCACCGTTAATCCCTGGGTTTTGAGCAGCCGCGCCAGGGTTGCCAGGGCTGGAGCTTGCCAAAAGGGTTCCCCACCGGAGAAGGTCACCCCTTGATGGTTGGGGTTGCTCAGGATTTTAGCAGCCAGGTCGGTCACTTCAACCAATTGGTTCACGGCAAACGCCCACGACGCCGGATTGAAGCAGCCCGGACATTCGCGGAGGCACCCTTGTACCCACACAACCGCACGGCACCCCGGTCCATTAACCTCCGACTCGTCTACATAGCCCATCAGATTGAGATAGCCAGGGGGAATCTGGGCCTGGAAATCAAGCGCAATGTTGTTAGCGATCGGTAATGACATGGAAAACCTCGTACACAGCAGTCTTGAGTATATTCATCTGGAGTGTGGGCTTCAGCCTGCAACGCCTAAAGTCACGACTACCAACGCTGCGAAACTGGATGGTGACTTTACAGCACTTCCATACCCGGTGAAGTACAGACCAGGGGCTGAAGCCCCTTGTTCGCCAGGCTTGACCGTACTTCAAGAGAGGGAACGGCTGTATGTTTGCCGTACTAGGGCATTATATAGAATGAGTTCTCTAACAAAATGTTGTCTGGAATAGGGGTCGATGCAGGGCTAACCACTAACTCTCTTCGCTGCGATAGCCTAGGGCAATTCCAGTTGGGCATCATGAAAATTCGCACCATAAATCACGGCGTTATCCAGATTGGAGCCAATCAGTGTCGCTCCCCGGAGGTTTGCGTGATAAAGCTGCGTATTGGTAAAGTCAACATTAACTAGGGTGCTATAGCTGAGACTGGCGTTGGTTAACCAGGCTTGATTCAAGCGTGCCCCAGTTAAATCGGCTCCCGTGAGATCCGCCCCTTCCAGGTTTGCTTCCCGGAGGTCCGCTCCTGCCAAGTTCGCCGATCGCAGATCGGCGCCAATCAAATGGGCACCCTGGAGGTTAGCATCGGTCAGATCACAGGCAGCGCAGGCCCCTGTCTGCAACAGTTGCTCGACCTGGGCCGGGTCAGCCGCACGCACAGATGTCATGAGTGCCAAACTCACCCCTACGGCTGTTGCTGCTAAGAATGTTAAGCGCATAGTTGCCTCCTTCAACAGCCTGAATTATTATCGGGTTCTATCTATAGAGTGTGCCCGATTTCCAAGGAGACAACGTCTTTCTGAGGGAGGATCTTAACGGTTGATCAGTTTCGTGATGATTGACTTTAAAATACCTAAAAAAATATTAACTTGGGTGGATTTTTGTAGCCTTTCCTAAAGCTCTCTCGCTTCCTTACCCGCTGAAACCCAGTAAACTCTCAACCTATTGACAACTCCCCGGCCTAAAGGCGCGGGGATTATTGAAGCGCAGGGTGTCTTAGACATTGCCCTCACCAAGCTTCTTGACGATGTGCCCCACCGCTGCAATCCCGCGCTGCCTCACTCCTTGAGCTGCTGCCACGTCCCGGTTTGCGGTGTAGCCACACGCTGGGCAGTAATGGGTGCGCTCGGATAGATTCTTCTTGCCGACAACCACCCCACAACTGGGGCAAGTTTGGCTGGTGCCCTTAGCTGCCACTTTGGCGAAATAGACCCCACGCTGCCAGCACACATGGCTGAGAATGCCGCTTCAACTTGTCGCAGCACTTGTTGCAATACGTGAGGATGGGGGCGCTGCAATTCTGGGAACTGCTGTTTGGCAGCCGCCAGTGCCTGGCACTGGGAGTAGTTGGGCCGCTTGGCAGCAGCAGGGATGATGTACTCCCGGTCGAAACGGCAGGCATTGATGTCGCACTTGCGAGAACGCGCCCAATCTTTACGTTCGGCCAGCGCGAAATTGTAGACTTGCCGGCAAATCTCCAACCAGTCCTCAATCACCGCTACTTGCGCAAGCGTAGGTTGCAGCTTGTACTCGTAGGTAAGCGTTACCATGCTGCAATTTTAGCATCTTGATTAAAGTGTTTGCGATTTACTCGAAGCCGTCCTAGAAGGACGGGGCTTGCATCCCAATTATTTTTTGGTCAACACGGGGACGATCGGGCTGCTCATGAGAGGATGTTTTAAAAGGAGGATCGCGGTTAAAACCGCGACTACGAACCTTGACGTTTGGCTATCCTAAGGGTTGCTTGGCGTTTGTAGTAGCGACTGAAGTCGCCACTACAACTGATTTCTGGACTTTTCAAACACCCTCTTAAATCACGGATTTAGAAAATAAATCTTAAAGCGACATCCCAAGTCTGGGAGGAATCTTCACCAGCAACGCTGCGAACACGGATAATTTCAATACATTGAATAAACTCACGCAGGTAAAACCGGCGTTCCACCTCCGATAGGTCAAACCAAAATTCAGGTAACGAAACCGTCTGGGCGATTCTCGTTAAATTCGGGGGAGGTAACTGGGCCTGTTGGGTTTGTAAAGCAGCCAATTCATTGCGTAATTTATAGGCACGAAGCGCAGCGGTTTCTTCATCTAAAATCCCCTGGGTTACTAGATCCGGGAGTTGGGTTAAAATCGCTTGTTTTTGGGTTTGGGCAGTGGCTAATTGTTGCCGTACCTGCTCGAGACCAGGATTACTCAGCCCTGCCACCGCCAACGGTAATTCCCGACAGACCGCCGCGATCGTTTTTTCCAGGACAGCTTCATAGCGTAGGCCGGGACAGGCGGGTTGCCGAGGACAGGCCGCCGGTCGCAAGTAGAGGTATTGCCGCTGCTGCCGGGGGGTGGTGACCTGGACCGTTCGCAAGGGACACTCACACGCCCCACAGACCACTAGGCCCGCCAGCGATCGCGGGGCACTGGCTGTGCGGGGAGGTAAGCGACGATTTCGACGCAACAGGCGATCGACTTGAGCCGCCTCTTCCCGTGAAAGCAGGGCAGGATGGGTGTCGGGGATCACCTCCCCTTGGCGATAGGCCAGATCGCCCCGGTAGACCGGATGGGTTAGCCAGCGTCGTCCAGTGGCCACCGCAATGCGTTTGCCATACTTTTGCTGAAGATAGCGCACGGCTCGTCGCAGGGACCCGTACAGTAAAAACTGCTCAAAAAAATCCTTCACGACTGGGGCTGCTGCCCGATCGACCAAATAGCTATCCTTACCCCGCCGATAGCCATAGGGGGCCTTGCCCGGTGGCGGGATAGCCCGAAGGCGGTTCCGGGCATGACCGCGCAGGAGCGCCTGTTGCCGGTGTTGCTGCGGGGGAGGCAACGATCGCAACACATCCGCAAGACTCAAGGGGGTGGCTGTGGGTACCCCATCCGGCGGGGTGGCAGCGAGGGAACAGAGATGGACGCCTAACTGGTGGAGTTGCCAGCAACCTTCGCTGATCGCTGTCAGCGTATCGCCCAGATCGTCTAAACGCCGGATCAGTAGATAGGTTACAGAATCCGTCTGACAATCCTGAAATAATTGGGCCAATTGGGTGCGATCGCCCCGATCCCAATAGACGCGATCGACGGCTTGTTGCCAGTTGATTGGCCCAACTTCTGGCTCCAGAAGGGGATCTTGGTAGAGATAGGCAATGACTTGCCGGGGGCGGTCAGGGGCGTTCATCATGCCAAATAGTCATCAATCATCAAGCATCTGCCGCATTCACAGTAGCGCAGATTAGTCGCTGGGTTCAGGATCGGAGTGCTGAGCGGTGGTGGAGAAAGTCCAAATAAACATGATTTAATGGGTTGGACTCTATCGCATTGCGGAGACATCCTCCTGTCAGGCGTAACCCTGCCCGCGTTGATTGATTGCGTGATGGCTTGAGTACACTTGGCAAGAACAGATTTGATTATGCTGGATGTTCTCATTGTTGAAGATGAAGCCGTCGTTGCCTGGAGTATTCAGGAAGCCCTGGAAAAGCAAGGGTACCAGGTGATCGGGATTGTTGCTTCTGGCGAGGCAGCAGTTGAACAGGCAATGGCAACGCAACCGGGCATCATTGTCATGGATATTCGCATCCCAGGACCGCTCGATGGTATTGATGCTGCCCGTGAAATTCAGCACCATTTGGATATTCCGGTGGTGTTCCTGACGGCCCACACCGATGAGGTTACCGTCGAGCGGGCGATGACGATCAGTCCTTTTGGGTATATTGTGAAGCCCTTTTTTCCGGAACAACTGCAAACAGCCGTTGATTTGGCTTTAATGCGTTATCGCAGTTTGAAGCAGCTAGAGCAGGAGATGCAGGCGATCGAACATACGTTGAACGAACGGCCTGCCTACTAGCAACCAATATTTGCCCCGACCCGTTTGGGGGGCATTGATGTGTCGTTAATCGTTTGGTAGGGTGCATTGGTCACGTACTTTTTACCCACAGCCGCCGCCACTCGATCGCTGGGTGAGGCCCTGGGACGATCGCTCCCAGCGGGGAGTGTATTGTTCCTACAAGGGGATTTGGGCAGTGGCAAAACCACACTGATCCAGGGACTAGGAGCAGGGTTAGGGATTACCGAGCCGATCGACAGTCCCACGTTTACGCTAATTAACGAATATCTGGGAGGACGGTTACCCCTGTATCATTTTGATCTCTACCGTTTGGACCCTGCGGACGCGGTAACATTAACGCCTGAACTATACTGGGAGGGCATTGAAGCGGAACCGGGCATTGTGGCGATCGAATGGTCGGAACGCTTGCCCTACCACCCTGATAGCTATTTACAAATTCATTTACAGGCGGATGCCCCCCCCGCCGATGGCAACCCAGGTCGCACCGCGATCCTGACGCCCGTTGGGAACTTTATCTTACCCCCACTTTCGGTCCATCCGTGACCGCGATCGCAGTTCGTTGTCATCGCAGCGATTGTCCTAGCGGCGGCCCCAACCCAGCTTGGTTGACCACATGCGCTTCTGCTTTGTTTTCTGTCTCTTCTGAGGTATTCCATTATGGGACATTCCGTATTGCAGCGATCACCCAGCCGCAAGCTGACAAGGCCTGCGCCCATTGCTGCCGATCGGGGGCCTGCCCAGGCATTCCCCCCCATGCCTGCTGCTTTGGCAACGTCCCAGGGGACCATCTCCCAGCCCTCGTCCCTGACCTTTCAGGGGCTATCCCAGGAACTGCTCAGCCCATCAGGTCATGCAATATCGCCCGTGACGCAGCCGCCGGGAGGACGAACCCTACCTCCGTCGGTACGATCGCACCTAGAAGCCATCTTGGGCGAGGATTTTTCCGATGTGCAGGTTCGCGAAAGTCAGATAGCAGCGCAATTGGGGGCGCAAGCGTTTACGACGGGGAATCAAATTACCTTTGCACCGGGTCAGTTGGATATGACTTCCCGGAAAGGTCGGGAACTGTTGGGTCATGAGTTAGCCCATGTAGTTCAGCAACGGCAGGGGCGAGTGCAACCCCAGACCCAGTTCAAGCCATTTCCCATCAATGGTGATCCCACCTTGGAACACGAGGCCGATCGCATCGGTGCACACGTTGCACAGGGAAAACCCAGCACGGGATTACCCACCTTCCAACGTACACCCCCGTCCCAGCCCCCGGTAGCGCCCGTCCAAATGAAGCTAAAGAACCCGTTTAAAGCCCTTTGGCGACGGCTGCGGGGACAACGATCGTCCCAAGCGAATGCGCCCGTCAACATCATTCCCAACAACACGAACCATAGCAACCCCCAGGCACACCCCCAGCCAAGACGAGATTCCCTGGATGAATATGTGAGTGCCTATAACCAGGCCCGTTTCTATCATGGTCTCAACTGGCCGGGGGCACTCTTCCCCTCCGATCGGGGACAAGGGATTCTCGCGGAAGGGCTTGATCCCAAATTTGGGGGGCAAGGGGCGGCGCGGATTGATCGTGAATATTCGGAACAAAGCGAGGGGAAAGTCCATGTGGCTCGTCAAGCAGATCAGGCTCGGTATTACGGGCCAACGCTGCGGGTCTTCCTACCGCCCGAACGCACGGTTTACCATGCCAATCCCTGGACAAAAGACGCGGCGGATCATGAGCTGGTAAATGATCCCCACTACCGTGGCCAAGGAGCCACAACCCGGCAGTTGATTGGGCCAGAGAATATCCTGGCGGAGGGGACGGATGCGCTGCTGGAGGGCGGCAATCTTGATGCTGAACATGCCAGTACGATTCTAGGGACAATCGGACAACATCTGCATCAACAAACTGGTCGCCAGCGCCGCCTGGGTTCCCTACGGGAGTTGCACCGTCGAGCGATCGACGATCGTCGTATTTCCGTCGAAGGGCTGGATGTGGAGAAACTCCGCAAGCAATACGTCAAGTCCTGAATCCCGTTCTCAGCGTTGCTGATGTACTTAGGCACCCTGCGAGGGTGCCGATTCCAGAGGTCGCCCGGTGAACAAACGCAAGACTGCTGCCCCCCATCAAACCCGATATCAAGACTTAGGCGTGTTGCTGCAACGGTTGGATTGGCGATTAACCCAGGCGATCGCGACCTTTCCGAAGGGTGACGAAGCACCGCCTGCTTTCCCTGCCCATCCGGTGCCCACGGAAAAAGTTCCGCCTCAGCGATCGCGTCGCCCCGCCCCGCCAGAGCAACCCGGATCGCAACCCCCAGCCGCTCCCCCGGCAATGACCGAAGCGCTGCAACCAGGCACACGCTTGGCTTGGCTTCAGGCCACGTTTGCACTATCAACGTTTGATCTAGATGTGATCGCGATCGCGTTGGCCCCGGAACTCGATCGGCGCTATGGGCAAACCTACGCCTACCTGCAAGGGGAAGCCCACCGTCGCCGCCCCACGGTTGATCTCGCCTTAACTCTCCTGTGTGCCACCGCGACTGAGAAGTTGGCCCATCGTCTGCATTTCTCGGTGGAATCGACCTTGATTGACCATCAGTTGGTACATTTGGTACCCCCTGCCGATCAGCCCCAGCCGACGCTGTTGGCACACGAACTGGTTTTGGATGGGCCGGTGACGCGCTTTTTGCTGGGGGAATGGGGCCGCGATCGGCGGCTGGTGCCCTTTTGTGAGTTCCTTACCCCCGCCCCTGAGCCGGAAACTCTGGGGTTTGATCTGAGTGAGCACAGGAACTTGCTGACCCTCATCCAACACCATTGGCAAAGCGCCCGTCCCCTCTGTCTTTATCTGGAGGGACCGGATGTGATGGGAAAACAGCACACCCTACTGGCGATCGCGGGCCAGTTGGGGCGTCCCCTCTTGAAGATTGATTTAGGTCAGTTAATCCTGTTCCCCACCGGGGAGATTGAACCCCTGCTGAAGCTAGCCCTACGGGAAGCCCATTTCCAGGCCGCTTTTGTGTATCTGGAGGGGGTGGATCGTTTGCGATCGCGTAGCGCCTCCACAGGAGAATCGGAGGCCCTTTTTCCCTGGTATGAACGTGTCCTGAGCGCCGTGGCCCAGCAACCTGGGATCACCAGTCTAGCCGGACAAATGGCCTGGGAGCCGACCCCCACCGGCCCGATCGGCGTTGTCCAGATCGCCTTCCCCCTGCCCACCGTGGCCCAACGACAACGGTATTGGCAAACCTATTTAAACTTGGCAGGGCTGGAGCTGGCCGAGGCCGAGATGGCGGTTCTTGCCGATCGCTTTCGGCTAACTTCAACCCAAATCGCCAGTGCGGTGCTCACGGCCCAACAGACCATCGCAACGGGAGATGATGCTTCGCGTGAGAGTAACCGCGTCTCGATAACAGCGATCGCGGTCCTCTACGCCGCTGCCCGCGCCCAAACGGGTCATGAATTGGCTACTCTGGCGCAAAAGCTAACCCCCAGAGCCAGTTGGCCCGATCTCGTCCTGCCAGCCGATGCCACGGCCCAACTGCGGGAAATCTGCAATCAAGCCAAGTATCATCACCAGGTTTGGCAGGTTTGGAGCCTGGCGCAGCAAGTGACCAGAGGCCAAGGGTTAAACGTGCTATTTTCAGGGCCACCGGGTACGGGTAAAACGATGGCAGCGGAGGTGATCGCAACCGAACTGCACCTGGATCTCTATCAAATTGATCTGGCCCAGGTGGTCAGTAAGTATGTGGGTGAGACGGAGAAAAACCTCAACCGGGTATTTGATGCGGCCACGAATGCCAATGCCATTCTCCTGTTTGATGAGGCTGATGCCCTATTCGGGAAGCGATCGGAGGTGAAAGATGCCCACGATCGCTACGCCAACCTGGAAATTGGCTACCTGCTGCAAAAGATGGAAGCCTACGAAGGGATAGCCATTTTAACCACAAACCTGCGTAGCAATTTAGACGATGCCTTCATCCGCAGATTACGCTTTATCGTCGAATTTACCCTACCCAGTTATCAACAACGCCTCAAAATCTGGCAGCAAATCTGGCCATCCATGACCCCGTGTGATGAGAATTTAGACCTAGTATTTCTGGCGAAGCAGTTAGAAATTGCAGGTGGTAATATTCGTAACATTGCCCTCGCCGCAGCCTTTCTCGCGGCTGCGGATGGGACCAAGATTCAAATGCAACATGTTGTCCACGCAACTCGTCGAGAATATCAAAAAATGGGTAAGTTGATGACAGACACAAGCTTGGGGGAATACAGTAAACTCAAATAGTCAGTGGGTGTTCATTCTTCCCTCTTTAAACGCAAAGGGAGTTGCGTCATTATGACTCACTCCCTTTGTCGTTAAAGGGGTTGAGCTTGGACCCTGATGAGGCGGATGCGAAAAGTGAAACAAAATATTAAGTGACTTTCCTTTTCGACAAAATTGCCCGTATGATTTTGAAAATGCCTTGGTCTTGCTACTTGTCCGATCGTGTCCCCGCCTTTTATTCACGATCGCGAAAGCTTAATAAAGCTTGATTTAATCCCTATATTTTAAATCCTTTTGCTCACTGACCCATCTTAACTGGCCTATCTTAACTAGAGTTACCTGTAGTCTTGAGAAGTTACCTGTAGTCTTGAGAGCAACTCGTATTGAAATCAAGTAGGCACCTGGGATACCGCTGTCATTTCTATGACTTCACGTCAAAATGGCCGCAAGCAAAAATTACAGCCAACGAAAATTATCGAAGTGCGATCGTATTACCCCATTTGCACGACAGCAGCATGATTAATGATTTGTGGCGTGTCCCCTCTGAGCCACCGCCATGCTAGATGACTTAGACCGGACCCTCGCAACCCTATTAACGCGGGAACTCCCGCCTGCATTGGTAGAGGCGGATTCATCGTCACGAGTGACGATCAGCTTTGCCGCCCCGGACAGTGAATTCACGACCCAGGTACAACTGCCAGCCCTCAGCCTGTTTCTGTATGACGTACAGGAAAATCTAGAACTGCGGCGGGTGGTCAGTTCCCTAGAACGGCAATCAACTGGACGGGGGGTGCACCACCTGCCCTCCGCACGGGTTGACTGTTCCTACCTGATCACCGCTTGGCCCGCCCGGATTCCCAATCCCTTTGAGGATGAACATCGCCTCCTCGGTGAGGTCATGCGTATCCTGATGCGCTATCGGGAACTGCCCAGGGAAATCCTGCAAGGCGATCTGCGCGGCCTAGAGCCACCGCTTCGGGCCTTTGCCCTGCGCCCCAGCAAACTCAATAGCTTGGGGGAATTTTGGCAGGCAATGGGCGGCAAGCCACGGGTCACTTTGCATTACACCGTGACGATCACGGTCCCCGTTTGGGACCCCGTCGAGATGCCGTTGGTTGCGGGGGTGGGGTTGCGTGCTTAGTTTTAGATTGGCGAGTTTAGGTCCTGAATTTTGCATGTGTGGTCAATCGTGAGTAGTTTTTCTTGGCAACATACGATTCGTCCCCAGGTCGCGATCGCGGGTCGGGTGACCGAAATCGACACCGAACACCCCTTGCCAGGGGTCGAAATCCGGCTGACGACAGTGCCCCCTGTTTTGCAAAAACGGTGGCAATTACAAGCCTTGGCCACGCAACCGCTCACCAACCCAACCCAAACCCGTGGGGATGGCTTTTTCTATTTCCTCGATCTCCCCCCTGGTGAGTATGGATTACGGGCCACAGTGCCCCAGGGTGGCCGTCGCTATCAAGCCGTCGAACAGGCGTTTACCCTGACCGCCCAAGCCGATGGCACGATCCCGCCCCAGTTTTTGGACCTGGTTATCCCCACGACACGCCTGCGGGGAACGATCCAGACCGCCGCAGAACCTGTGGCAATGGCCCAAATTCAGCTCGTGGGTAGCGGCGATCGCGTCTTCAGCAACCCTGACGGCACCTACCAGTTCGCCGCCCTCGAAGCCTCACCCCAGCCTCGGCAAGTGCAGGTCAGCGCCAAAGGGTATGCCACCATCACCCAAGCGATCGTCCTGCAAGCCGGCCAAGTCCACACCCTAGATTTCACCCTCACGCGATCGTGAAGCGTCTCCACAAGAGAAGCATCATCTCCCCTATGCCCTGTCTCCTCTCCCCTATTTCCCTTAAGGAGTTTCCATGTCCCCTTATCAGTCGCCCGGTGTTTATGTCGAAGAAGTTGCCTCTGGATCGGCCCCGATCGCAGGGGTGGGTACCAGTACCGCTGGCTTTATTGGTGTGATTAACGGGGAGGGAACCAGTACCCCAGCAGCCAGTACAACGGTGCGGACTGTGGCCGTAGGCGATGCGGAAAATCGGGTGGCGATCGGGACAGGTGACGGAACAACGACCGCGTTCCCCTTACCCCTACCGGATAATCTGGGCACAGGCGAAACAATCATCGGGTTTGTGACAGCGGAGGATACGCGAGGCTTTTTTGTGGACGGGAACCGACGCACGGCCTTCGCATTGACCCTGGTCGCTGGCGTGCCTACCTTAACCTTTACCGCGACAAGCAATGCGGCTCCTGGGAATGGCCTCGCGATCACGGGGTACTACCAGCTACAGGTAGAGACACCTACGTCGCCCTCAGCCCCCTCCCCGGAAGTCTCAGCCCCAACGGTTGCGGCTGGCGAGGTAAAGCTTTGCACCAATTTTTCAGAATTTCGGCGATTTTTCGGCAATTTTTCCAGCGATCCGGGCCAAAATACCCTGGCTCATGCGGTTAATGGCTTTTTCCGCAATGGCGGGACCCGTTGCTATGTGGTCTGGATTGCGAGTGAGGCGGATTTAGAGGATGCCCTGGAGAGTTTTGCCGCGATCGATGAAATTGCCATTGTCGCCGCCCCCGGTTTCACCAGTCGCACAGCGATGGACAGCATTAATGGTCATTGTTTGGCCCTCGGCGATCGTGTCGCCATCTTCGACACACCAGAGGAAGTCAACCTGAGTGCCGCCAACCTGGTGGCGCTCCTCAAACCCTTTAACTCCGACTACGCCGCCCTCTATTTCCCTTGGATTCAGGTATTTGACCCGGCCACTAAAGCAGCTAACCCCAGCGGGGATGGCTTGAAATATGTGCCCCCCAGTGGTCACATGGCTGGCATCTATGCACGGGTGGATACCCAGCGCGGTGTGCACAAGGCCCCGGCCAATGAACCGATCATCGGTGCGGTTGGCCTCAAGTATCCCATCAGCAAATCCCGCCAGGATGGCCTCAACCCCGATGGGATTAACTGCATTCGCGAGTTGAACGGGAATATTCGCGTCTGGGGTGCCCGCACGATGGACACCCAGGGCGAATTTAAGTACATCAATATCCGGCGGTTATTTAACTTTCTGCGCGAGTCGATCGACGAAGGCACCCAATGGACTGTCTTTGAACCCAATGCCCCCGACCTCTGGGCCGCCATCCGCCGCAACTTAACGGCTTTTCTAACCAACGTGTGGCGTAGTGGTGCCCTCTTTGGGAATACGGCGGAACAAGCCTTCTTTGTCAAATGCGATGAGGAAACCAATCCGCCGGAGGTGCGCGAGCAGGGGCAGGTGATTACCGAAATTGGAGTCGCGATCGTACAACCCGCCGAATTTGTCATCTTCCGGATCAGCCAGTGGGGAGGCCCCGATGCTGGCTAGTCACCTACACCTACCTGGGGTCTACCGCGAAGAGGTTTTCCTACAACCGCCGCCGGATTTTGTCACTGGGGTGCCGGTGTTCGTAGGCTATGCCGATCGCGGCCCGCTGAATGTCCCCCAACGCCTGACCCTGTGGCCCCAGTTTGCCCAGCAGTTCGGCCCTCCCGTTGCGGGCAGTTACCTGGCGGATGCGGTGCATGGCTTTTTCAGCAATGGCGGACGGCTGTGCTATGTCCTGCGTCTGGGCGATTGGCCCCCGCTGGCCGAGGCCCTGGCAACAGCGCTAGACGTATTGGGCGCTTTCCCAGAATTTGATCTCCTCTGCGTTCCTGACCTCATGCGCGGTAATCCATCGGCATCTCAGGTGCAACGGTTGCAACAGGTAATTTTGGAAAACTGCGATCGCTGGGGTCATTGCTTCGCCATTCTTGATGCCCTACCCGTGACGCTGACCACCGCCCTATCCCAAATCCTGAACCAACGGCAGCAGTTACGGGGTATCAATGCCGCCCTCTATGCTCCCTGGATCAAAACGGAACAGGGTCGCGTGGTGCCGCCCTGCGGTCATGTGGCGGGGACCTATGCCCAGGGCGATCGGGAGGTTGGGGTGCATCATGCCCCGGCTAATCGTCGGCTGGAAGATGTCATGGATCTCATGCCCAATCTGACCGATGCCGATCAAACCTTGCTCAATCCAACGGATGAAAATGCAGGGGTGAACTGCCTGCGGGCCTTACCCGGTCGGGGGATGCGGATTTGGGGTGCCCGGACGGTTAGTAACGATGCCCTGTGGCGGTTTGTCAATGTGCGGCGGTTGTTTATTACCGTAGGCCGTTGGGCCGATCGCACCCTGGCCGATGTCGCCTTTGAACCCAACGACTTTCGCCTCTGGATTCGGATCGAACGGGAACTCACCGCCTACCTGGAATCCCTCGCTTTGCAGGGCGCTTTCCAAGGTCAGAGTGCCCAGGATGCGTTTTACGTCAAATGCGACGAAGAAACCAATCCCCCTGAAATCCGGGCCGCTGGCCAAGTGATCACCGAGATCGGCCTTGCCCCCACCATTCCCCGCGAGTTCATCATCGTGCGCTTGATTCATGGTGAGACGGGGGTGGTGTTGAGTAGTGGGGGGTCGCCGTGACCAGTGTGCCAATTCAAAATGCAAAATTCCGACCTAACAACTAATAGGAGAATTTCCCCATGCCTAATATTCGTGCACCCCATGATACCGATCCCTTTGGACTTTATAACTTTTATGTGGAATGGAATGGCATTATTCATGCTGGCTTTCAAGAATGTTCGGGCCTCACCAGTAGCCAAACACCGGGGGAGTATCGGGAAGGCACTGATCCCCTCACGATGCGGAAAATTTCCGGGCTGAATACCTACGGGAATGTCACCTTGCGGCGGGGGGTGACGAATAATGATGAACTCTGGCGTTGGCGGGAAAATCTGATGAATGGGATTGCCGATCGCCGGGATATTTCGATTGTTTTGCTCGATGATGTGCGGGTGGAACAGGTGCGCTGGAATCTCTTTTTCTGTTGGCCGACAAGTTGGACGGGACCGGATTTCAATGCAACCCAGGATGAGTTTGCGATCGAGTCGCTGGAGTTGGTCCACGAAGGAATCAAGGTTGATAAATGGAGTTAATTCTTGTGGGATGGGCCTCTGGCCTGTCTTACAGCCAGCAACTTAATCTTGCATCTGGTAGGTAAACCATTATGCTCTGGCAGGCGGGACGCCTACCCCACAAGCACGCTTGAGCCTCTGGCAGGCGGGACACCTACCCCACGGCAGAGCAGATATGAAGTTGAGAACAGCTAAACATGCAAGCAACCTCTCCATCCACCCTCCAACCGACGGAATTCCCCTTTGTTTTGCCCCAGGGCTATGTTGACGCCGATGGCACCCGCCACCGGGAGGGGATGATGCGGCTGGCGACGGCCTATGACGAAATCGCGCCCCTGCGTGATCCACGGGTACAGGCGAATCCGGGCTATTTGGTGATCATTCTGCTGTCGCGGGTGGTGACCCAACTGGGGACCCTGCCCACGATTAACCCCAAGGTGATGGAAAACCTATTTTCCGGCGATCTGGTCTATCTCCAGGACTTTTACCAACGGATTAACCAGAACGGCCACAGCCGCCTGCGGGTCACCTGTCCCCACTGTGCCCAGGACTTTGAGGTGGAGATGGTGCCCACGGGGGAGTAACGCGCTACCCCTCCGATCGGCTCCATGAGGAGGTAGCGTACCTGGCTTATCACTTCCACTGGCCCTACGAGCAAATCATGGGCATGGAACACCGCGATCGCCAGCAGTGGGTGGCCGAAGTCGCCCGCATTAACCAGCAATTAAACGAGACAACGAGGAGATAACCGTGGTTGGCTTACCCCCCTTTGGTTTAGGCAGCAATTTGCCCAGCGTCCGCCTGGAACCCTATATGGCCTACAACTTTGTCGTCGAGATGGGGGCGATCATTGTGGGCGGCTTCACCTCGGTAGCGGGGTTGGAGAGTGAGATTCAGGTGGAGGAATACCGGGAGGGGGGCGAAAACCATTACGTGCATCAGTTTCCCGATCGCGTCACCTATCCCCGCCTGGTTCTGAGTCATGGCCTCACGGATCTGGATGTGCTGTGGAATTGGTACTGGTTAGCGACGGAGGGCCGGATTGTGCGCCAAAGCGGGACAATCATGCTCCTGGATAATCAACGCTTGCCGGTGATGTGGTGGAATTTCCGCAATGCCTATCCGGTGAAGTGGGTGGGACCGCAGTTTGATGCCAGCAATACGACCCAGGTGGGGGTCGAGCAATTGGAACTGGTCCATGAGGGGTTAGTGAAGCCGATCGGGTCCCAGGTGTTGTCAGCGGTCAGGGCGGGTGAGGCACTGGCCCAAACGCGGATGGCCCCTCAGCGTCGGGTGGATTTGGGTGCCCCGAATCGATGAGGGTCGGCTCAATCTTGTCATGTCGGGTAGTTGACCCATGAATTCTCTTTCTACAACTTCTGAACGCGATTGGCAGGCGGCGATCGATCCTGCCCTGTATCAACGCCTGGTGCGTCCCCTGGAACAACCGGGGGTGATCCGATTTGATTTGGCACGGCAAATTTGGGGCCGATCGCAGAAATTGCGCGATCGCTTACCCCTATTGCAACAGTTGCAACGCCGTCAGCCGCCGGAAAAGGTGATGGGGGGAACGGTGCCGATCGTGTATGCGCAGGCGAGTTGGGTGGAGAACCCAGCGGGCAACCCCAAAGGCACCAAGGCACCAAGGGAAGTGCAGGGTGAAGGGGGAGGCGTCGTCGAGGGTGTTCAGCCGAACGATCGGGCGGTGCCTGCGCCTGCTGCTGGATCGTCATCTTCTCCGGTGATCCAGGCTAAGTTTGCGCCCGGTGCCGGACCCTCGGCAATGAATGTGGGGGCAGCAGCGGCGTTACCGTTGGCGGGCACCCCGGACAGTCCAGGTGATCCCACAGCCCACGGTCATTTGCCAGCGTTGGTTACTCCGGAAACGGTTGCGATGGCCGATCGCCCTTGGCCCCTCGTCAACCCAGACCCCGCGATCGCGCCGCCGCCTCTCCAGAAAATCGCGCCTAATCTCGCACCGCTAACATTACCCCATCCAGCCACGGAAATACCTTCTGTCCCCGTGGATAGCCCAACCTTTGCCAGCCCTGCTCCCCCACCTGATCTGCCCTTGGTCCAGGTTGCTCCCACTGCGATCGTTGCTCCAGAATCCGAACCATTCAAAATTCAAAATTCAAAATTCAAAACGTCTGCGTTGCCGTTGGTGGTGCCCCATTCCCTGGAGACGGGCGGGTTTAGGGGGTCTTTGCGTTTGCCGCAGGGTCGGTTGGAGAACCCGCCCCTACAGCCTGTGTTGCCGCGTGTGCAGGTGGATCAAGGGGTTCGTTCTCCGTCGGGGGCGCGATCGTTTCCGGCTACCCCCTTACGTCAAGCCGCCAGTGAGGACATACCAGGAGCGCGATCGCCCAGCCCAACGGTTAAACCAACCCCCAGCCCCTCATCCCTGCGGCCCAATGCCCCTACAGACCGTTTTGCGGGGCAGGCGGCATCACCCCCTCCCCCACTCCCTACTCC
>NZ_JBRCAD010000219.1:0-14803 GCF_053493415.1 Trichothermofontia sp.
CCACGGGGACACCGCCCCCCACGAGCCGATCCAGGTAGGCTTGCAGTTGGGTAAAGGTCGGTTCGACGGCCTGGACTGCCTGCTCCCCTTCCTCTTCGCGCAAGCCAAAGGGACCCTGAAGCTTCTCAACCAGATCCTTTAAGGTGTCAAAACCATTGAGGAATAAGGATTCCACTTGCTGATCCACATTCACCGGGTTTTCCTTGAGCACCTTCAGGCAATCCTCCAGGCGGTGGGCGGTTTTCTGAATGCTGCTAAATCCCAACATGGCGGCCCCCCCCTTGATGGAGTGGGCGGCCCGGAAGACCTCATTGACGCGCTCCGAGTCCTCCACCGTTGCCTGCAAATTTAATAGCCCTGATTCGAGCGTTTCCAGGTGCTCCTTCGCTTCCTCCAGGAAGAAACCGATAATTTTTTGCTTATCGTCCGACACTGCCCTATCCCTCCCAATAACAGGACTTTCTGCGCTCGATTCCATCGCTGAATGGTTGCACCAGTGGCTCGAATGGTTACACCAGTGGCTAGTGCTGGCCCCGCGATCGCAGCCCCAGGGTACAGATGACGACCTATGTCGATACCGCTCCGCCATCTTCTTGCCCAGATAGACGGGCAAGTTTGATGACCAGCTTAACTAAGTTTGCCCGTAAATACCTAGGGACGTGCAAAAAATGCCGAGAAATCCCCCCTGGTTACCAGCTTCCCCCCGCGCCGCAGGCAGTTCGGTTTTCAGCCCGCTGCCCCCAACCAAAGGGCCAACCCAAGCGACGGGTTAAGCAGGGGCGATCGTTATGTCATAATTTGTAACGTGTACTTTAAGGAAAGTAGCCTCGGCACGGCTAAGTGGGAGTCATGACCTCGGAGATGGTAAATACAACCCCGAGCGATCGCTATGAATGTCGATCGTGTGGGTATGTGTACGAGCCTAGCGCGGGCGATAGCGGTCAGCAGGTGGCCCCCAATACCCTGTTTACCGATCTTCCGGCCCATTGGCGCTGCCCTGTCTGCGGCGCTCGTAAAAATGCTTTTAAGAATATTGGTCCCCAGGGGACACCCTCCGGCTTCCAGGAGAATCTCAGCTATGGGTTGGGCGTCAATACCCTGACACCTGGCCAGAAGAATTTGCTGATTTTTGGGGGACTGGCCCTCGCCTTTTTCTTAATGCTTAGCCTGTATGGCCTTCAGTAATGGTTTGCCTAGGAGCCTGTCGTTGTGAGAAACCTGTTAAAAATCGTAACCTTTTGCTTCAGCTTACTGCTATGTGTGGGCTGTAATCCTGCCTACCTCGCTCCGTTGGAGAGCAACCCTTGGCAGGTGATCCAGTTACCTACCGAGGCGACCCCCCAGGATATCAGCTTTACGGGTGATCCCAACCACGGTTGGTTAGTGGGAAGCAATACCACCCTGTTTGAGACCCAAGATGGGGGCCAAACCTGGCAGGAACAGCATTTAGATTTAGATGAGAAGTTTACCTTCACCTCGGTCAGCTTTGCGGGCGAAGAAGGGTGGATTGTTGGGGAACCGTCGATCCTCCTCCATACGAACGATGGGGGGCAATCCTGGACCCAGATTAGCCTTAGTACCCGTCTGCCCGGTTCCCCCAGTAAAATCCAGGCATTGGGGTCAGGTCGGGCGGAAATGACTACGGATGTGGGTGCCATTTATCAGACCCAGGATGGTGGGCAAACCTGGCAAGCTCTCGTGCAAGAAGCCGTCGGCGTGTTCCGTAACCTCTCCCGATCGCCCGATGGTCGTTATATTGCCGTATCATCGCGGGGCAGTTTCTACTCCATTTGGGAACCGGGGCAGCAACGGTGGCAACCCTATAACCGCAGTTCTTCACGGCGGGTCCAAAACATGGGGTTTACCCAGGATGGTGGTGTCTGGCTGTTAGCGCGGGGGGGGCAGATTCAGTTTAGTCCCAGCGGTGAGGAGGGGTCCTGGAGTGATCCCCTAACGCCTGAATTTGCGACCAGTTGGGGATTGCTCGATTTGGCCTATCGCACCCCCCAAGAGGTTTGGGTGGTCGGAGGAAGTGGGAATTTACTATGCAGCCAGGATGGCGGGAAAACCTGGAAGAAGGACGTGGCTGTTGAAAATGTCCCTTCCAACCTCAATCGGATTGTTTTCCTGAATGATAACCAGGGCTTTATTTTGGGCCAGCGGGGAATTCTCCTGCGCTACCAGGCCGCGTAAGGTGGGCACGGAGGCCACGCAGGTGCACACTGGTGCAGGTGAACACGGGATATAGATGTTGCCGAGGGAGGGCTAAAGAGTAACAAGAGTATTAGATAATGGGATCTGAATTCTTATAAAACCTGAAGAGAGGAGGTTTTTACATGGCTGGAACTACGGGTGAACGCCCCTTTTCCGACATTGTTACGAGTATCCGCTACTGGGTGATTCACAGCATTACAATCCCCGCATTGTTCATCGCGGGTTGGCTCTTTGTCAGCACAGGCTTGGCCTATGATGTGTTTGGCACGCCCCGCCCAGATGAATATTTCACCCAAACTCGCCAAGAACTCCCGATCGTCTCCGATCGGTTTGAGAGTAAGAAGCAAATTGAGCAGTTCATGAAGTAACAGGCCAACCTGCCTGGGCTAATGTCTCTAATTTGACCCTTATCTTTTTTGCTTAAACTATGGTCAGCAATAATCCCAATCAACCGACATCCTATCCGATTTTTACAGTTCGCTGGCTAGCGGTGCATACCCTGGCTGTGCCCACGGTTTTCTTCCTCGGCGCGATCGCCGCAATGCAGTTTATTCAACGGTAAGAACTCATGGCAGAACGGTCTTCAAACCCCAACCGGCAACCCGTAGAGCTGAACCGGACTTCACTCTATCTGGGTCTGCTCCTGATCTTTGTGCTAGGGATTTTATTCTCCAGCTATTTCTTCAACTAATGTTGATGAGTTGGGTGGGTCTGATCAAAAAACTCGCTAGCCCGTCCCTGGCGCATCTGGCCAGGTGATCGGTGCGATCGACACCACCCAGAGCGCAATCTGAATCGGCATGGATATCCTTGGGTATCCGGATGCATACTGCACAGTTGAGTTGGTTTTAGATCCCGTTAGGAGGTAGATGTAATGCTTCAGTCAGGTAGAATTCCCCTCTGGTTGGTCGCGACGATCGCCGGGTTGGGCGTGATTGCCGTTGTTGGCCTGTTTTTCTACGGCGCATACGCGGGTCTTGGTTCATCGATCTAAGGGATAATGAGTCCCCAAATCCAGCAGTGGTCAAGGATTGGCGGGATTCGTAAAGCGTTGCGAAAACTTGCAACAGAAGGGGGCCTTATGGCCCCTTTTGTATTTGTATTGGGATATCGTGAGTCAAGTTTTCTCTCGCGGCCTGCCCTAGCCATCCTAAATGATTGGTCAGTGTGTTGGGTCGCCCGGCGTTTGCCCCACAAGCTATACCCTTAAACTCGCTAGACCCATTGCTCGCCCTCAGAGAGTACAGCCAAAGCCATTTACAGCACTTCCCGCCCCGGTGAGGCACAGACACGGGGCTTAAGCCCCGTGTTCGCAAGGCTTGACCGTACTTCATGCGAGAGGGAACGGCTGCATCCAAGCCAATGTCAAGTTAGGTTGCTAATTTTACGGAGTTTGTTTAGGATATGTAAAGAAGCGTAAAGATATCTTGCGTTATTAGAAACATTTGGGTTTTAGTAACGAAATTTACAAAAGTCCTGACGGGGTCTGCATTGTAGGGTTTGATGGTGGGCAGTCGAGACTGGCGCCATTGTGTTAGATAAAACGCTGTAATCCTTTCCCCGTAAAATATTCAGCCATTTTAGGGCTGCCCCTTCTCAATGAACTTTATCCTGTTCCCGTTTTTTTCACGATCGTTGCTTAACCTGATGTTTGTACGGACAAGCGTGGTCAAAACACTATGAGCCAAGCTACCACTACTCCCCTTGTAATCAACGAAGATGTGGTTACCTTCTTCAAATACTGGCAGGGTGAACTCCAGGAAGGGATGCGCTGTGGCGAAGAATTATACCGTCATCTTCGGTCCTTTGGTCGCCACGATCGCCTGCGGGCCTATGATCTGGGCTGGAAACTCGCCCAATCGGGCCATCCGGTTTGTGTGACCTGCTCCAACCAGCGCTATGCGATCTGGGTAAGTTTGCGATCGCCCTTGGAGATCGAGGATAGTCACGTAGAAGATTCGACCCTATTAGCTGCAGTCGCGGCCTAAGGTTGACCTACCGGTTAACCGACAGCGAAACAACATGGACACGATCGCGCAACAGCTCTACCAACAACGACAATTTTTTCAAACGGGCCAAACCCGTTCCCTTGCGTTTCGTCGTGCCCAATTGCAACAGTTACGGCAACTGATTGTTGACAATGAAGCCCCAATTCTGGAGGCACTACACACTGATCTGCGCAAGCCCCAGTTTGAGGCGTATGCCGCTGAAATTTATGTTGTGCTTGAGGAGATTAAGCGTACCCTCAAGGCTTTGCCGATCTGGATGCGACCGCAGCGGGTAAAGGTACCGCCGCTGCAACAGCCGGGAAAGGCGATGCGGGTGCCCGAACCCCTAGGGGTTGTCCTAATTATGAGTCCCTGGAACTATCCCTTCCAACTGTTACTGTTACCCTTAGTAGGAGCAATTGCGGCGGGGAACTGTGCCATTCTCAAGCCTTCGGAAGTTGCCAGCGCCACCGCTACCCTAGTTGCGGACCTGATTAAAGCCTACTTCGATCCCCAAGTTATCTGCGTCATCACGGGCGGTATCGATACCAGCCAGCGCCTTTTAGCGGAACGGTTTGACCATATTTTCTTTACGGGTGGGACGGCGATCGGCAAAGTCGTTATGGCTGCCGCTGCCCAACACCTGACCCCGGTCACCCTGGAACTGGGGGGAAAAAGCCCCTGCCTCGTCGATCGCGAGGTTGATCTGGCCACAACAGCCCGCCGCATTGTCTGGGGCAAGTTTACCAATGCCGGCCAAACCTGCATCGCTCCGGACTATCTGTTGGTCGATCGGGCAATCCAGGCTCCCCTGCTGGCCGCCATGCAAGCCTGTTTGCAGGAATTTTATGGCGATGATCCGGCCCAAAGTCCCGACTATGCTCGCATCATCAACGATCACCATTTTCAACGCCTAACCGCCTTGCTCCAGGATGGCCCGATCGTCGTCGGGGGGCAAACCCAGGCGGCCGATCGCTACCTGGCCCCGACCATCCTGGCCCCGGTTTCGCCCAATGCCCCCATCATGCAGGACGAGATCTTTGGGCCAATCCTGCCGGTGTTGACCTACGACAGCCTGGATGCCGCAATTGCCTTTGTCAACGATCGGCCTAAACCGCTGGCCCTCTATTGCTTCTCCCGCAATGCGAGCTATACTCAACAGGTCCTCACCCAAACCTCAGCCGGTGGAGTCTGTATTAACGATATTCTGTTGCACAACCTGGTACCAGACCTAGGCTTTGGTGGGGTTGGCCCCAGTGGCATCGGTCGCTATCACGGTAAGGCGAGTTTTGAGACCTTCTCTAACTGGAAGGGCATCCTCCATCGCCCCTTTTGGCTCGATCTGCGGCTTCGCTATCCGCCGTATACTGGTACATTGGCGAAATTCAAATCCCTAGTGCGATTTTTACCCTGACGATTGAGGCTAGGGAGTGCATTGAGTATAGCGATCAGCCATTCCGGTGTCTGCTCGTTAAACTGATGGCACGGGTGAAAAAAATTCGTTGCCAACCAGGGCCAGGTCTGTCGCTAGGGGTATAGCCCTAGGGGCTAAGATCAGGCATCCTAAGCGGTATCCTTCTCTACCCTGTCACGAGGGACAGACTGGCGTATGAACCCATTTGAGTCGCTATCCCGCAAAGATGCGATTAACGCGTTTCTGCTTTGGTTGTTCATGGCCTTTATGGGCTTTATCCTACTGCCATCAATCGGTATTATTCAACCCGAAGGGCGGTTATTTGTTTGGATCGCCACGGGTATCCCCTTGGGCCTAGGTGGCTCCCTGCTGGTGGGGGCCAGCTCTGAGTTTGTGGCAACGGCGGGTCAACATCCGGCTGGACTGACGAAGCAAACCTTGATCTGGCTGGGGCAAATTGCGGGTTGGTTGGGTCTGGTTGGCATTACCTATCCCGTGTTGATGGTGGCGATCGAATTTCTGAGCAAGGTTGTCAGGGAAATCGAGACCATCCCTCGCTAAACCGATGGCCCGCGATCGGGCTGGGGGAAGTCAGACCAACGGTTGCTTATTTTTGCGGGTGCCATTCCCGACGGTTGCCACCTTAGCTGCGGAGGGTGACCCCAAACTTCTCTACCAGAGCGTCCCGTACCGCCTGATGGGTGGCTTCAACCTCACTGTCTGTCAGGGTACGATCGCTGGCTCGATAGACGAGTCGAAAAGCCAAGCTGCGCTGGGGAACCTTGGCCGCAGACTGGTCCGTACTAGCCTCCCCGCGATATTCATCAAACAGGGCGATCGTCTCTAGGAGTGGCTGCCCCGCCCGGGTGATCACCCGTTCCAGATCCCGCACGGATACTTTCAGGGGGGCATAGAAGGCAATATCACGATCGGCAGCGGGATAGGTGGCATAGGCTCGGAAGCGACGATTGAGGGCATCCTCCTCGCACAAGGCGTTGAGCAACACATCCAGGTCTAGCTCAAATACATAGACAGCATCGGGGAGATCCCGTGCTTGGCGGAATTGGGGATGCAGTTGCCCAAAGGTGCCGAGGCGTTCACCCTGGAGCCATAGGGAAGCGGTGCGACCGGGATGGAGACGCAAATCGCGCTGGTCGGGTTGATATTCCACCGACAGCCCCAGGTGCTGAAAAACACTTTCCAAGACGCCCTTGGCCTCAAACCAGGTTAGGGGCTGCTCCCGTCCCCCCCGTTGCCATTTACCCTGGCTGGGATCACCGCCCAAAATCCCGGCGAGGCGATCGGCCTCTTGCAGCCCTTCCTCATCACACCAGAAGATACGGCCCAATTCAAAGGCATTGAGGGGGCCATTCCCTTGGGCCAGGTTGTATTGAAATGTATCGATCAACCCGGCAACCAGCTCGGTGCGCAGGGCCGAATACTCTGTTAACAGGGGGTTGACGATCGCAATCTGGCGGCCATCCGGGGTTAGGGCTAGGTTGTGGGTATCTCCCGCCTTGACCAGAGAGTAGTTGACAACTTCCGTTAAGCCATTGGCCTGGAGGGCCGATCGCAATTGACGAATGACCGTCGCATCGATCGGCAGAAAGCCCGCTTCCGTTTTATCCGGCAGGGTTTCGCCAAAGCGATCGTAGCCATAGAGACGGGCCACCTCTTCAATCAAATCAATTTCCCGCTCCAAATCCCGATAGCGATAGGGGGGGACGGTCACCTGCCAAGTATCCGGGGCCTCCCCCGGCACCAGCGTACACCCCAGGCACGTCAGAATCCGTTCCACTTCCGCCGCCTGGAGGTCGCGCATCTCCTCACCCGTATCTACTAGCCCCAAGACCTGCTGCACCCGCGCCAACCGGAGGACGATCGTCGTCCCAGTCGCTGGGGCCGTGCGGGGACTGGCCACCCCCTGTTCCTGGATTTGCCCTGCGGCGATCGTCGTCAACAGATCCAGGGCACGCCGACAGGCGAGGGGTAATTCGACCTGGTTTACCCCCCGTTCATAGCGCGTCGAAGCTTCCGTGCGCAAGGCTTGAGTACGGGCCGATCGCCGCACTGCCACCGGCTCAAACATCGCGGCCTCCAGGAGGAGATTTTGGGTTTGGTCATGGACTTCGGTAGCCTCCCCCCCCATAACCCCAGCCAGGGCCACGGGCTGATCCTGGGCCGTAATCAGCAGGGTTTGGGGTTGCAGGGTACGGTCTTGACCATCCAGCGTCGTGAGAGTTTCGCCCGCGCGCCCATAGCGCACCCCGATCGTCAAAGGGCTGGCCGTGGAATCGTCCACCGTCGCCAGGAGACGATCGTAGTCAAAGGCATGGAGCGGTTGTCCCCATTCCAACAACACATAGTTGGTAATATCCACCACATTGTTAATCGGACGTACCCCAGCGGCCTGGAGGCGTTGCTGCAACCACAGGGGGGAGGGGGCAACCCGGACCGCCGTGACCAGGGTACCCATATAGATCGGGCAGGCATCGGGTTCCGCAATCTTGATTTGCAGGTGATCGCGCGCCGTGGCCGGTAATGGTTCGGGCACCGGGGGTAAGGTGAGGGGGGCACCCGTTAGCGCCGCCACCTCCCGTGCAATGCCAATCATGCTCAGGGCATCGGCCCGATTCGCCGTCGAGGTCAGGTCAAACACCACATCATCCAAACCCAGGAAGGGCCGCGCATCCGTCCCCAAAACCGGAACATCACCCAGCAGGGCTGGGTCAAAAATGTGAATCCCTGCCGACTCCTTACTCAGCCCCAATTCCGCCAGGGAGCAAATCATGCCGTGGGAAGGAACCCCCCGCAGTTTCGTCGCCTTAATTTTCAGATCAACGTGGGGGAGATAGCTGCCGATCGTCGCGACGGGAACCAAGATATCCGCCCGGACATTGGGGGCACCACAGACAATGCCCAGGGTTTCGGTGCCAATATCAACCTGACACACACTGAGCTTATCCGCATTGGGGTGGCGCTCGCAACTGACCACCTTGCCCACAACCACCCCCGCCGCCCAGGCCCGCCGATCTTCAATGGCTTCAACCTCAAAGCCTGCCATTGTTAGGGTTTCAGCCAGTTCTTCCGGCGGGAGTGAGACATCCACCAGTTCCCGCAACCAGTTCCAAGAAATACGCATAGCCAGCCTGGGTCTGTTTTGCTCGATTGAGTCTTTCTATTTTACCGTTGCCCGGTCGGTACCCATGAACGGCAGCAAAGGCGACCCGATCCGTTAAACCGGGGTGACACCAGGGTCCAGACAACCGCCCCTAGCCAACCTTCGCCTTCCCTGTCCCCCTAATCTAGTGTGCTTAGGCGATGTCCCTAGGCGGGATCTTGGGGTACTCTTAAGGTAGAGGACTGTGCTCATTTAGGGATTCTCTGCCATTCTGTTGATCCTGAGCCGCTGCTGCGTGTTTATGCTGCCTTTAGACAATAGGCGGCGACTTCAAGAATGTTTCATAGAATTTCCGCAAAATTACCCCAGACAAGCCAAGGTAAACATAGATAATGTGAGACAGATCAAGACAAATTTATTAGCTTTTTTACTGATCTCCAGGTTGCTTTAAGATCCTGCTTGGCGAAACGATATCCCTATGTAAAACCGCTGAACGCCCACTGAACGCCCACTGAACGCCCTAGGAGCGTGGCCGTGCATGAGTTACTGTGTTAACCCAGTATGTCCTAAGCCAGAAAACCCAGCCAATGCGCTGACGTGCTTAGCCTGCGGTGCCAAGCTGCTGTTGCGCGATCGCTATCGGATGGAGCAAATGTTGGGGCAGGGGGGATTTGGTGCCACCTTTCTCGGTCGGGACGAAGCGCTACCCGGACAGCCCCACTGTGTCGTCAAGCAACTGCGGCCCACCTCAACGGCCCCCCATGTGCTGAAGATGGCGCGGGATCTGTTTCGCCGCGAAGCCAAAACCTTGGGAAAAATTGGTAGCCATCCCCAAATCCCCCGCTTGCTGGATTATTTTGAAGCGACGACCGAATTTTACCTGGTGCAGGAATATATTAGTGGCCTCACGCTGCAACAGGAGGTGAAGCAATCTGGGCCGTTTTCTGAGCAAGGGGTCAAGCAGTTTCTCAGCGAATGTCTGCCGATTTTGCAATATATCCATTCGCAAGAAGTCATTCACCGGGACATCAAGCCCGCTAACCTGATTCGGCGTGATCAGGACCGGCGGTTGGTATTGATTGACTTCGGTGCCGTGAAAGATCAGGTTAACCCCGATGCGGCTAGCCTGTCGGATCAGAC
Organism: Trichothermofontia sp.; assembly: GCF_053493415.1. Taxonomy (NCBI): domain Bacteria; kingdom Bacillati; phylum Cyanobacteriota; class Cyanophyceae; order Leptolyngbyales; family Trichocoleusaceae; genus Trichothermofontia; species Trichothermofontia sp. Next base: position 9,878 of record NZ_JBRCAD010000219.1, read on the forward strand.
AGCACTAACCTCCTACGCGATCGGGACACCGGGGTATGCCCCACCGGAACAAATGGCCATGCGTCCGGTGTATGCCAGTGATATTTACGCCTTGGGGGTGACCTGTTTATTCCTACTAACCGCAAAAACACCTAAGGATATGAACTATAACCCGGCCACGGGCGAGACCATGTGGCGGGATCATGTCCATGTGAGCGATCACTTTGCGGAAGTCCTGTCGAAAATGCTGGAGGTGTCGGTTCGTCATCGTTACCAATCGGCGGCGGAGGTGCTGCGTGCCCTGGATCTGGAACCCTATCTGGAGAGTTTAGCCCAGGGCATGATCAACGCGCCCACGGCCACCAATAATGGTGCGGTAGGTCTGCCCCGCCCGTTTGCCCGGGATGAAACGCCCTCGGAAGGGGGCAGTTCCCTATCCCGTACCGCCCAAATGGCCAAGGCTATTCGGGCCCGACGGGCTAAAATGGACCCGGCACCCACAACCCGACTGGGCACTGGGCGGCCAACCTCGCTGCGATCGACCTCCGGCCCCTTGACGGCAGGACAACCGACGAGCGCGGGTAAGAAAAGCACGCCCCCCCGCAAGCTCACCGCCGATGATATCGTGACCTACTACACGAAAGGCCGACGTGACTTTGCGGCACAAGACCTTTCCAACTTGAATTTGCCAGGGGCAAATCTGGAAAGTGCCATGTTTCACGATGCCAAACTCGTCAAAACCAACTTACAAGGGGCGTGTCTGTCAGAGGCCAACTTTAGTCAAGCGAATTTGCATTCGGCGATCCTGCGGGATGCCGTATTAACCAAAGCCTATCTGAATCATTCGGACTTGCAAGGGGCTGATTTACGCGGGGCCGATTTGACCGGGGCCTATCTCACGAATGCGAATTTGCGCGGGGCGAACCTTTGTGGGGCAATCCTGACGGGGGCAAAGGTCACGGACGAGCAGTTAGCAGTGGCTAAGACAAACTGGATGACGGTGCGCCCGGATGGCAAGCGTGGGATTTTTAAGTGATGGGGCTATCCGGGCGGGGGGCTGGTGGGGTTTTCCCTGGCCCCACAGGCAGAGAGGCACATGATATAATTCTCAGACTAAGTGGGTAGCCTGGTACCAGTCCCTACCTCCATTTATTTGTCAAAAAGAGGATATGCCCTTGCCTCGCCGTTACTTCTTCACCTCAGAGTCCGTCACCGAAGGTCATCCCGATAAGATCTGCGATCAAATCTCCGACACGATCCTGGATACCCTCCTGGCCCAAGATCCCAAAAGTCGCGTTGCGGCTGAGGTTGTTGTGAATACGGGGCTGGTTCTGATTACGGGCGAAGTCTCTACGCAAGCCCACGTAAACTATATTCAGCTAGCCCGCCAAAAGATTGCGGAAATTGGCTATACCGGTACCGATAGCGCCGAGGTTAGTGGCTTTGCGGCCAATAGCTGTGCGGTGATTGTAGCCCTGGATGAGCAATCTCCCGACATCGCCCAGGGGGTAGATGTTGCCCAGGAACAACGGGAAGCGGGCAGCGAAGAATACCTCGATCGCATTGGAGCCGGGGATCAGGGCCTCATGTTTGGCTATGCCTGCAATGAAACCCCGGAATTGATGCCCTTGCCAATCAGTTTGGCCCACCGTATTGCCCGTCGTCTCACGGCTGTACGCAAAACCGGTGAGTTGCCCTACCTGCGTCCAGATGGCAAAACCCAGGTGACGGTGACCTATGAGGATGGCCGCCCGGTGGCGATCGACACTATTCTCATTTCCACCCAACACACGGCCACGATCGGGGACATTACCGATGATGCGGGCGTCCAGGCCAAAATCAAGGCTGACCTCTGGGATGCCGTTGTCCAACCCGTCTTTGCTGACATTAACGTGAAGCCGGACGCCAGTACCCGCTTCCTGGTCAATACCACGGGTAAGTTTGTCATCGGCGGTCCCCAGGGCGATTCCGGGCTAACGGGCCGCAAGATTATCGTGGATACCTATGGTGGCTACTCTCGCCACGGCGGTGGCGCCTTCTCTGGCAAAGATCCCACCAAGGTCGATCGCAGTGCTGCCTACGCTTGTCGCTATGTGGCGAAGAATATTGTGGCGGCGGGTTTGGCGGAAAAGTGTGAAGTGCAGTTGAGCTACGCGATCGGCGTGGCCCGTCCGGTGAGCATCATGGTGGATACCTTTGGTACGGGTAAGCTGCCGGAAGAGACGTTGTTAGATCTGGTGAAACAACACTTTGAACTGCGGCCAGCCGGTATTATCCGGGCCTTCAATCTGGATCAGCTACCCGCAGAACGGGGCGGTCGCTTCTACCAGGATGTTGCTGCCTACGGTCACTTTGGTCGCACGGATCTGGATCTGCCCTGGGAGCAAACTGATAAGACCGATATCCTCAAAGCCGCCCTGAGTCAACCCTTAAGCGCGATCGCCTAACGGGTGAGGGCTATGCAATTGGGGTGCCTCCCATCATCAGTAGCTAGGCGCTAGGTCAGCAAATTTCAGCCTCCCGATTAAGTCACGACTTTAGTCGTTTCAGAGGATGTTTAAAAGGGGATCGCGGTTAAAACCGCGACGACGAACTTCAGCATTTGGCCGTCCTCAGCGTTGTTTTGCGTTGGTAGTGGCGACTTTAGTCGCCCAAACGGCTTGTTTCTGGACTTTTCAAACCCCCTCTCAGACGAGTCGTTTGTCCTGCGTAAAATGTCCTGCGTAAAATAACGGGTTGTATAGCGGTAGTCACACTCATTAGGACATTGCCAAGGCTGTGATCAACCATTAGGACATTGCCAAGGCTGTGATCAACAAGGGGCTTAGGCCCCTTGTTCTAACCTGAATGACGATGGTTGTAGGGTGGCGTCGAGCCGCCGGACCCAACCCATTTACTGATCTGCTTGGGGCGCACTGCGTTTGCCCCAATCACCCAATTAACCTTGACCGACAACTAGGTTTTGGGAGAGATAAAGTGTGCCCAGATGTGGCCAGAACCCGGTTCAGGATCACACATCCGCTCCATATAGTCGTTGTCGTAGAAGACCGACTTGCCATTGCGATCGCGGTAACCCGTGAGGGCATTGCCATAGGGGTCATGGACAATATAGCCCTTGGGGGTATAGCCGATAATGCAAACAATATGGCCAGAGTGGGTGAAATAGCCCCCAACCACCACAGGCCGACGATTATTCAGCTCTGACTTAACCTGATCCCAGGTGCGATTGGTGGCGTAGTTAGAGCGGAAGCCATAGGCATCCACCAGCCGCACCAGGACACTGTGGTCAGTTTGGGCACCATCGCCGTACTTGGCCCGTACCCACCGGAAAAACTCGTCCTCCAGTTGCTCATTGGGATTCTTGGGTTTGAGGCCGTAGTAGGCCAGCACCATTGCGATCGCCGTGACATTACATGTACTTTCGGGCCGGAATTGATTATCCCGCTGGGAGAAGTAGGGCACATTCAACTCCACGCGATCGCTGACCGTCATCACGGGTTTGCCGCCCTTTTGTATCTGCACATGGGCAGAAAAGAAAAAGCCCACCGTGCCCACAGGATTGAGTGCCTGGGTTAGGGTCACCTGGGTATGCCCCCCTTGCGCCGGAGCGTAGTTGGTAATCCCATAAACCGCATCCTTGGGAACTCGCACCAGTTCCGTTGACTTGAGCACACTGGAATCGACCGGACGAGCCTTAAACAAGGTAGCGGTGATCGCCTGCACCGAGAGAACATCCGGGTTATGGGGGACCTCCTTGCCATTTTGCTCAATCCGCACATGCTGCCAGAAGACATATCCCGTATTCCCAAACCCTGGAATCGCCTCGGCCAGTGTGACGTAAAAATGGCCCGTTACCGCCACAAAGGCAGTCAAGCCCAAGCGTTGTCCCTCAACCAGATCAAACTTCTGATTAGCGGGCAGTTTACTGGAGTCATCCGGTGTGGCCTTAAGGGGAGTGGTCCGGGTAACAATCAGTTGGGCGGCCCCTTGCGTCACCCCATGTTCGGGTGTACCGGGATTAATCACCGTATCGCCCTGCTTCAACTCCACATCCCGATTGAAGAAGAAGCCCGCATTGCCCGGTGGGAAGGGAGCAATATTTTCCGTCAGTTGGACCTTGAGGTGGGCATCAACCTGCTCATAGTGGGTAACAGTCAGGGTGCGTCCCGCTTTGACCACCACCCGCTGGTTAGCGGCCAGGGTGGAAGAGTCGGCGGCGGAAACCTTGAACTGGGTATCGCGTAGCACCCGCAACTGCAAGGGGTCCGCACTGGCCACGATCGTCAGATCAATCTTTTGTTCACTGACGGTTTGGCCCGCCGCATTTAGCCCGCGCAGGTGCAGCCAGCGGGCACCGACTTGGTAAAACCCTTCCCGTATCTGGCTCTGCCAGCGTCCCGCTGTTGGTTGATTTAGGGTGACCGCAAAGGCATCCCGATCCTCGGCCATCAAGGAAACAGTGGCGATCGTCTGGGGGGTGAAGCTGCCCTGGAAGGTAACTGGCGTATTCACCACAATTTGCGTAGGTCCCTCGTAGGTCACGCGGGCATCCGAGGGAGGTGGGGGGGGTGGGCTGCTATTGCCGCCACTGCTGCTCCCGCCACTGCTGCCATTGCCTGAGCCGCCGCCACTGGCGGGAGGTTGGAGATTACGGGTCGTCAGGAGGGCAGCCCAATCATTATCGTCAATGCGCCCATCGGCGGGGTTCAGGTTAGTTTCCTGTTGGAAAGCAACGACGGCATTATGGGTGTCTTCATTAAAGTTACCGCTGATCTCACCCTTGTAATACCCCTCCCCCTTGAGGAAGGCCTGAAGTTGATGAATGGGGCCATCACTGAGGCTGGCTTTTTGCTGATCGCCCCGCCGCAATTCGGGCAGATCCATCGGGGTGCGGTAGGGGAAATCTCGCCAAGCTGCCACACCTGGGGTGAAATACCCCAACTGAAC
>NZ_JBRCAD010000220.1:0-6287 GCF_053493415.1 Trichothermofontia sp.
GGGTGAGGGGGTGCCCGCCGGTCCGACTAAAGCTCATCACCAGCCACCAGCCTTGATCGTTACGGCTGAGCAAGAGCCAGTGGAACTGTTGCAGGTTGACTGACTGACCGAGGCTAGAACTACGGCTCAGGGTGGTTAGGAAAATCTGTTGGGGGGGGGCGATCGCCGGAGACGGAGAAAGCGTCGAGCCACCCCTAATCCCGCCCAATGGCAGCGGTTCCAGTTCCGGGCGGCTGGCAATAATCATGGTGCTGGGTTGAATATCCGGGACCAACCGCGATCGCTGGCTGACCCGATTGGCATAGGCGGGTAAATCTTGGGCAAGGCGATCGGCCAGGGTTTCCAGCTCCCATGGGCAAGCAGTCGGGACTGATCGCGATTGCCCCTCCCCCTGTAGCTCAGGTGAAACGGCTAGGCCAACGCCAGCCCATAGCATGACCCCGCTGACAATCCCGTAGCTGAGCGATCGCCCCTTCCCCGATCGGGCAGCCGCTCGAAACCGCGATCGCACCTCGTTACACCACCATTGCCAATTCATCACAGATTCGCTGAAACGCAGCCGCCGGATCGGGGGCCTGCGTGATCGGACGGCCAATCACCAGATAATCGGCCCCGGCCTGCACTGCCATCGCAGGGGTGAGGGTTCGCCCTTGATCACCTTTCTCGGCCCAGGCTGGGCGTACCCCCGGACACACGAGCCGGAAATCGGGACCGCAGACTTGACGCAATTGTGCCACTTCCTGGGGGGAGCAGACGGCTCCGGGAATGCCCTGGGCCTGGGCCATCAAGGCCATGTGTAGCGCGTATTCCGGCAACTCGATGGGGATTTTCAGATCCAGGGCTAGCGATCGTGCCGTCAGGCTGGTCAACACGGTAATGACCAGCAGTTGGGGGGGGGATTGGCCCGCCGCGATCGCGGCTTCAACGGCTGCGGTTTGGGCCGCCTTGAGGGCGGCGGGACCAGCCGTGGCGTGGAGGGTGAGTAAATCAACCCCATAGGTGGCTGCCGATCGACAGGCTCCGGCGACTGTATTAGGAATATCGTGGAACTTGAGATCCAGAAAAATGCGTTTCTGCCGTTGTTTGAGTTCGGTCAAAATAGCAGGCCCACTGCTGACAAACAATTCCAACCCCACTTTCCAGAAGCGCACCTGGGGTAAACGGTCTACCCACGCGATCGCGGCTGGAAAATTGGGGACATCGAGGGGCACAATGATGCGATCGACAATAACAGTCATCTTATTTCCCGTTAATTTGAACCACGCAGGCCCAAAGACCACAAAGGTAACCCAAAGATCTGGGTAAATCTGGGTGAACTGAGGGTCTTAGTAATTCCTCATCACTTCCCCACCTTAACCGACCAAGCGAATAAATTTCTTCTTGCCCACTTGTAACACCTTGCCCACCAGATCGGCAGGGGCTGCGATCGTTAGGTCTACCTGCTCAATCCGATCGCCGGCCAACCGCACGGCGCCGCCCTGAATTTGCCGACGGGCATCTCCACTGCTACCACAGAGACCACTGGCACTCAAGATATAGAACAACTTGGCCGGAAACTGGATCTCCGCTAGCGAGAACTCTGGTACCGCATCGGCCTCGGCTTGTCCCCCAGCCACCAAGGATTGGGCGGCTTGCTGGGCTTGTAGGGCCGCATCTTGACCGTGAAATTGGCTCACCACCGTCAGCGCCAGTAATTTTTGACGATCGCGGGGATTTTCAGGTAGCTGATCTAGGGGCAAATTGGTCAGTAGCTCAAAGTAGTCCTGGATAATGCTATCCGGTGTTTTCTCCAGCTTGGAATACATACTCAGGGCATCTTCAGAAAGACCGACATAATTGCCCAGAGACTTGGACATTTTTTGTACCCCATCAGTGCCCAACAGAATGGGCATGAGTAGACCAAACTGGGGCGACTGCCCAAAATGCCGTTGTAAATCCCGGCCTACGGCTAGGTTAAACTTCTGGTCAGTCCCCCCTAGCTCCACATCCGCCTGAACAGCGACGGAATCATAACCCTGCATGAGGGGGTAGAGAAATTCATGCAAATAGACCGGATTCCCCTGCTTATAGCGTTCGGCAAACCCTTCCTTGGCTAACATCTGCCCCACGGTCATCGTTCCCAGGAGTTCCAGGATTTTGGACAGATCTAGAGCCGCCAACCATTCCGAGTTATAGCGAATTTCCAAGCGACCAGGGGTCTCGAAATCTAAAATGGGTCGCAGTTGTTTGAGATAGGTTTCGGCGTTGGCTGCCACTTCGGCGGCGGTGAGTTGTCGCCGGACTTCGGATTTCCCTGTGGGGTCGCCAATCCGGGCCGTGAAATCACCAATGATCAGCACCGCCGTATGGCCCGCATCCTGGAACGCCCGCAGTTTGCGAAAAACAATACCATGCCCCAGGTGAATATCGGTACCCGTGGGATCAATGCCCAGTTTCACCCGCAGGGGGCGATCGGCCTGGTGCAGGCGATAGACGAGGCTCTCGTTCGGGTCATGGGCAGTGGGGTTGTCGGGGAAGATTTCGCAAATGCCCCGATAGAGCCAGTCGGGAACGGGAAGGGGTGGGGTAGGTTCAGCGGCCATTGGAAGACAGGAGACGCGTTGCAGTAAGCCAATTTCAATACGATACTGCAATACGGCAATTCGTTCCTGCATTTGAGCCTAGGGAACCGTAAACCCGAGACGGGCCGGATATCGCACAATCAAGTGGCGGTTGGCATCGATCGTTAACCATTTTTCCCGCCGTAGTTGCCCAATTAAACGCGTCACGGTGACCCGTGTGGTACCGATCGCGTTGGCGAGGTGCTGATGGGTGAGGCGCACCATAAGTCGCAGCCCGTCAGCGGTCGGTTGCCCCATTTCCTGGGCCAGGAGGAGCAGCAATTGCCGCAGACGTTCTTCCACGCGTCGGTAACCGCCTAGGGCTAACAGGGCTTCGGTTTGTCGTAACCGCCGGGCCAGTTGACGATCGATTTCATGGCGTAGGGCTGGGGAAGACTCAATCTCGACCATCGTCAGGCGCATCACATCGACATCGGTGAGGGCGGTAGCCTGGTAGGGCGCGATCGCGGTCAGCGGCAAGCCAAAGGGCATGGCGGGGGCTGCTAACCCCAACAGGGCTTCATCTCCCGACTGGTACAGCGTACTCAACACCACTACGCCCCGCCCCACGAGCCAGACTTCATCCGGTTTTAGGGAAATGATCTGACCAGCCTGGTATGGGATTAGGGTTCGCTCCTGGTAGTACTCCTCCAGCAGTTGACGCAAGTCCTGCGGGGCTAGGGCCTCAGAAGTCGTAGTGGGCGGCATAGGTAATCCCCAATACAGTTCGCTGCCGCTATTCTAGAAGTTTGGTTGTCACAATGGGTAATCATCACCTTAGTGCCAGGTTAAGCTCTGGCAAAGGTTTTGGCGACAGCCTGAAGGGGGTTGTGTGGTTAGGTGTGAGCACCGTCAGTCTTAAGGGTAACCAGCGTTCAGTTTCAGGAAGCGTTTGCTGGGGTTGATAGGGCAGGTTCACAGTCTAGCAAAGTAGCTGCAATCCGTTGGGCAGCCCCCGGTGGCCCCAAACGGCGGCGACCATTTTCAGCAATGAGGTGGAGTTGATCGGGATCGGCTAGCAAGGACTGGACGATCGCGACGGCTTCTTCTGGACGCTCAATCAGGCGGACCGAAGGTCCCAGGTGGCGGCTTTGGGCTTCGGCAAAGGCGGGCGTAAATTGGGGGCCTTCGCCCGCGATCGTGATGGCCGGTTTCCCTAACCCCACAAACTGCTCGGTGGCTGTCCCCGCCATTGCGATCGCAAAGTCGGCCTGGTGCAGGCAATCATTAAAGGCTGATTGGGTGAGGTAAAGGGTCGTAGGATAGGGCCCATCCCGGCGGGTAAACAGCATCACGGTTGGATTGGGGGCGGTTTGTAATTGCCAGCCCTGATCCAGAAGTGTCTGACGGAAGGGCGCAAGGTCCAGGTTAGGCGCGATCGCCGCGAGAAAACAGAGCGATCGTCGCTGGGCAAAGGTGGTACTGAGGGCCAGGGCAAGGGGTAACATCACCAGCCAATTACGCTGGGCTTCCGGCGATCGGGAACCCGGTAGGAGGACCAACGTTAAGGGAGGGGCAACCTCGGTGGGGGCTGCGATCGCGGACGCTTCTGCCATCGCATCGCGAACCACTAGGGTTCCAGACGGTTCCAGGCCATCCATCATCGGGTTCCCCAAATCCAGGGCGGGAATACTCCATTGCTGCAAAATCGAGGTGGTTAGCGCATCCCTGGGGAAAACAGCACGACAACGGCGACGGCGCATCAACCAGCGCTCCCAGGGTAAATAGACCGAACCTGACCAGCTTTCCAGGCGTTCAAACCAAGTGCGACGGGGCAATAGACCCGCCTCATCCCGCAGGTAGTATTCTGACTTGGCGGTTCCCACAAAGGCATAGGGTGCGCCACTCCACCAGGCAAACAGCAGCGGCACAATATCCCCTACCGCCAAAATACATCCCCCCTGCTTGGCCCAGCGACGCACCGCCCGCAGTTGCTGCCAGGTCAGTTGTACCAGCCCACCTTGCAGATCACGGACCAGTTGACGACTATCCATGTAGATAAATCCGCCCGATGGCATCACTTTCGTCGGGGCAATTCGGGGAATTCCCGCTTGGGCGTAGGCACTCCCCTCGCCGACTAGGGGCAAGGCGACCACTTCAGGCGCTTGGGGATGTTGTTGCAGGGCTTGTAGGATGCGGACTGCAATCACATCTTCGCCATGACCGTTACTAATACAAAGTAGTTGCATCCTGGCCGCTCGGTTCTCACTGCCTCCTAAGCATACGCTGATGTTGTCGGGACTGGCTAACCACTAGATGGCTGTTGCCATCTCACCGTTTGCGAAGATTGGCATTTTTCGAGGTACCCTAATCAGTAAATGGGTGAGTATAATGATAACAGTTGTGGCAAAGATTCGGTTGGGCAAGGTGTTGCAAGGGGCGATCATCGAACAGTTTTGGCTAACAACGTGATGCTGTGGATTAACCCGCGATTCTTGTGTTGTATTGAAGATTCCTGTAATTATTGACCATAACTGTTAGGTGTCATCAGGAGCGGATATGGAACCAGAGAGTCAAAAGGCAACATGTCCGATTTGCAACCAAGAACTAAGCAAATCATTTACAGCCTCGTGTGATTATCGAAAGCCTGTATCTAATAAATCCTATAATGTTTATTGGTGTAGCGCTTGCGATTACGGCCAAGTCTGGCCAAGGCCAACAAAGAACGAAGTCTCCGGCTTTTACGATCTTGCCGACTATTACACTCATAAAGCAAATACAAATAGCAAGGTGGGAGGCAAGAGGGATGAGTCATTTCTTGAACGACTGCGTCTATATATTGCTTATCGGCTGGATAATGGCGAAGATCTTTCACCAAACGATGCTATTTCGTTATTGAAACGCAGCTCTTTATCTATGCTAGAGATTGGCTGTGGGAATGGTGAAACCATGTCCCGTTTTCTTGCTCAAGGGTTTTCTGTTGTCGGTGTTGAACCAGATCCAAAAGCTAGGGAAGCGGTAAAGGACTCTGAGCTGATTATCTACAAGGGGACAGCAGAAGAATTACCAGGGACGGTCCTAGGTAGAAAATACGATGTCATCCTCATGTCTCACGTGCTGGAACATTGCCTAGACATAAATTCTGCTGTAATAAATGCCAAAAATCTTTTGAAGGATGAAGGGTGTTTTATTATTGAGACACCAAATTGTGCATCTTTCGGCTTCAAGGAGCAACGAGCAACATGGCCGTAGTCGGATATTCCTCGACACCTCAACTTTTTCACGCTTTCTAGTTTGCGTGCGATCTTATCAAAACATGGACTTAGTGTAGTTGTAGTGAAACATCGGAGATTTTGTCGTCAATTTTCTAACACTTGGCTTGATACAGAAAAAGAAATATGGCGTGCGCTTCGAGGGGATGGCGAGCCGTGGCGGACGGAACCCAACTATCAGCTCCGATCCTGGAAATTTCTGATTAGATCATTGTTCTTATCAAGAAATGCCAAATACGATAGTGTACGGGTGATCGCAAAAATCAACTAACATCAAATACTTCTGGAATATCTCTGATCTCAACAACGAGCGGGATCTAAGACAGTAACGACAATTGTTGATCAGGGGGTGGGTAACCCAGGTGTGCCCAGGCGCTAGGGGTAGCGACCCGGCCCCGGTGAGTCCGTTGCAGATAGCCAATTTGCAGCAAATAGGGTTCGTAGACCTCCTCGATCGTGTCCGGCTCCTCGTCGG
>NZ_JBRCAD010000221.1:0-16777 GCF_053493415.1 Trichothermofontia sp.
CGAAGTCCCTGATTGCCCTGCCCACAACCCTCCTCCTCTGGGTCAGCAGCCAACTCCCCCTCGCCGCCGCCGGGGACCCGCTTCCCCTTTCCCCCCTCCCCAACTCACGACTCATCGCTGACAACTCTCCCCTTCCCCAGCAAACCGTTGACTGCGATCTCCTCATCGTGGGCGGTGGTTTAGCCGGGACAGCCACGGCCTATGAAGCCCTCCTGGCGGGGCGCACGGTCTGCATGACCGACATTACCGATTGGGTTGGTGGTCAAGTCTCCGCCCAAGGAACCTCGGCCCTGGATGAGGCCAAAAAACAACGCAGCCTCGAATTTTTCTCCAGGGGCTACAACGAATTACGGGCACGTATCCAACGGCACTACGGCAAGTTAAACCCTGGTGAGTGCTGGGTGAGCGTTTCCTGCTTCCTCCCCAGCGATGCCCACACGCTCCTGTGGCAACAGTTACAAGACGCAGCAAAAACCGGGCGCGGGACCCTGCACTGGTTCCCCAACACGGTGGTTAAGGACTTGGAAATCAGCCCCGATGGACGTTTGATCACGGCGGCGATCGCCATCCAACACCGTCCGGCGGCGGGCACCCCACCCCTAAACACCGAACCCCTGTCCGCGATCATTGAGGATGCCTACCGCTACGAACCCTCCGATCGCCTTGACAAAACCCTGATTCGCTTCACCCCTGCCCTCCAGGCCAAAACCGGCGATCGTGACTGGTACGTGATCGAGGCCACGGAAACTGGGGAACTTGTTGCCCTGGCCGGGGTGCCCTATCGCCTGGGCCTGGACCCCCGATCCGCCCGCAATCCCTCCTCCCCAGTGGTCACCAACGATCCCTACTGCACCCAGGGCTTTACCTACACCTTCGCGATGGAGCAAACGGCCACGCCCCAGCCCCAGCCCGAACCCGCCTTTTATCGCCAATACGAACCCTACTACAGCTACGATACCCAGCGGGCCAATAACTTTCACTTCGTGTTTACCTATCGCCGGATCTGGGCACCCGATGCCGCCAACCGCCCTACTAGCCCTGCTTCTGGAGGCAAGGCCATCCCCGCACCGGGGGATATCTCTATGCAAAACTGGACTTGGGGTAATGACTATCGACCGGGCACTGCTCAGGATAATTTGATCTATACCCAGGAGCAGCTACGGCAAACGGGACAACTGGCTCCCGGCGGCTGGCTAGGGGGACTGCGCACGGAAACCCTACGGCGGGGCGAGGAGCACGCCCTTGGTTTCTACCACTGGCTGGTGGCGGGCACCACTGACTCGATCCTGGGACCCAATGCCAAGCAGCCCCATCCCAACCACCGCCTGCTCACGGGTCTCGATTCCCCAATGGGCACGGTGCATGGGTTGTCCAAATATCCCTACATTCGTGAAGCCCGTCGCATCATCGGTCGTCCGGCCCCTGCCTATGTCGATGGCTTCAGCATGGATGAACTAGATATCTCGCGCCTGGACTACCGCGATCCCTACTACCGAGAGGCCCTGCCGCCTGGAATGTATCGGCAACTCTGGGCGATTTTGGCGGGGTTAGAGTCCATGCAGGTCAGCCAGGGGGTGATTTCGCCAGAGCAGGTGACCCGCCGCACGCGATCGACCATCTATCCCGACGCGGTGGGCATTGCCCAGTACACAATGGACTTCCATCCCTGCCTTACCCTCTCCCCCCCGGAGGCACCGGGTAACACGGAACGGGAAGGGGTCCGCCGTGCCCACGGTCAAGCCTATCCAGCCCAGATTCCCCTACGGGCCATGATTCCGCAGCAAATTGACAACCTCCTGGTTGCGGGTAAGAGTATTGCCAACAGCACGATCGCCGCCGCCGCCTATCGGGTGCATGCCTTCGAGTGGTCCGTGGGGGCCGCAGCGGGAACCACTGCCGCCTTTGCCCTGAAGGAAGGGATGCGTCCCTATGAACTGGTGGACAACCTACCCAACTGGGAACCCCAATTGGCCAAACTCCAGCAGCGCCTCCAGAAAAACGGCAATCCCACGGCGTTCCCCGACACCTCGATCTTTAACCTCGATTGGGAGGAGTGGCGGGTTTGGTAAGCACCCGTAAAATTCCAACTTCAAACCCCAAAACGCAAACTGCCAAGCTCCCCCGTCAGGCCAGCAACGGATTCGCTATCCTAAGGGCTGTAAGCTCCCACAGGTAATAATGTTTTTCTATGGTTCCCTCCTCTTTCCTCGTGAGTACCCTGCTCAGTGTTACGCTGCTGGGCTGTGCGACCACGGCGGCTTCTGATACCACCACCCCGCCATCTGTCGCACCGACCTCCCCCTCGCCGCCTATCCCAGCGGTATCCCCTGCGCCGGTACACTCAGCCCTACTTGGACAAATGCTACCCATCACAGCGGAAGCCACGATCGCGGGTGAAGTGATTCAACTAGAAGTGGCGAAAACGGCCTACGAACAAGCAATGGGCCTGATGTATCGGGCTGAGTTGGCCGACGATCGCGGGATGTTGTTCCCCTTTGACCCGCCCCGCATGGTTAATTTCTGGATGAAAAATGTACATATCCCCCTGGATATGGTGTTCCTCAAGGACGGCAAAGTGGTGGCGATCGCGGCGAATGTGCCCCCTTGTACGGTGATAGACTGTCCCCTCTATGGACCCAAGCAACCGGTGGATCAGGTGTTGGAGTTGCGCGGGGGGCGGGCTGAGATGCTGAACCTCCAGGTGGGCGATACGATCGAACTGCGGTTTTTGTGAGGCTGCCGGGGCGTTGGCGATCGGGGGAGCCGGCGATCGCGTGTCCGGTAGGTGGGCGGGTCTTCAGCCGCGACGGCGATCCCACACGATTATGGGTCATAGCCGAAGGCTTGTAGGGGACTGGCTAGGACTTCATGGCATAGGGTTTGCAGGGCGGGGGATAGATCCGTGCGCCAGCGTCCGATGGAAGTGGCAATAGTGGTACTGGTGCGATGGGATTGTAGGGACTCGGAATCGGCTTGGGCCTGGGTTTGCATTTGGGCGATCGCTTCTGGGGACGCGGGCAGATCGAGATAGGTAAGTAGGCGGGTCAAGGTTGACTCCGGGGACTGGATTAAATCCTCGTAGCGCACAATCTGGATCTGGTCTGGGCGTTGCTGCCAGCGGTGGTGCAGTTTGGTGGCAAAGGTGAGGACGCGATCGCGAATAAACTCGGCATCGCTCGCCACTTTCTGACGGCCAAAACTGGCATACCCCCGCTTAGCATTAAAGGCCAGCATGGAACACACCATATCGCGGAAGTCCCGCACCAGGATCACCTCCCGCGCCTGGGGATACAGTTGCCAGCACAGTTCACTATTGGGACTAATCACCCACTTTTCGGCAAAATAGCACCGTTGACCCGCGTCACCCGTTGCCTGCTGCTGGGCCTGGGCCAGCTGGCGATACAGCCCGTCAATACTTTGCTGGCAAAAAGCCGCCAGTTGCTCCACGTAGTCATTGGCTAACCAGGTGGCTGGGGCGGGTGGCAACAGGCCCGATCGCCCAAAGGGGTTGGCCCCAATCCAGGCCAGGGTTTGCTCAAAGCCTTCGTGGGGGGTTGAGGCCACCAGATCCGCTGGTTGGGCCAGGACCCGCAACATCTGGAGCCAGTATTGGGCAATGCGGGTTTCGTAGGGATGTGCCCGATGGGTGATGATCTGGGGATGCTGGCTGAGCAGGCGCATGAACCAGGTGGAGCCTGTTCGCCCCAGAGAGGTGAGGATGAGGGGCTGAAAGCAGGGCGTGTACGGGGTCTGTAGGGGGGGATGGCGCAGGCTCAGGGTAGCGAGGGGGATCTCGGTGCCATCCTGCCATTGGGCGCGAATCGTGAGATCCACGGGGGACGGCAGGCCCAAAACGCTGAGATCTAGCTGAAAACGACAGCGATCGGCTCCGGCGGTGTCCGTTGAGTCCTCCTGGGCGTATTGGGCCGCAATATCTGGACTGGGTAAATTCACGGCTGTTTGGCGTAGGACCTGGTTTTGGTAGACCACCGCGATCGCGGCTACCGGTTGCCCCCGACCGAGGACCCAACCCCTGAGTTGGCACTGGTAGCGTTGGCCGGGATGGACCTCCGGGTGGAGATGGTGGGCCAGCAAACGCTCGTCTGCTTGGGGATGGGGGGTCAGGCTGAGGCTGTCTATTGCTGCTGGAGCGGAGGTTGCTATCATGGTTCCACTTTCTCAATCCCAGGCATCTTAGCGTAGTCCCGATCGCTCCTCATCCCTATCCTTATTTCTGGGAGATCCCGTTGACTGTGAAACCCCTCAGTGTTGCCGATGCGGCGCTTGGTCAATTGATCCCACCAGATGCGGCGATCGTGGTTGAGATCAGCGATCGCGATGCCCCCCTCGGTTCCTACTATCGATCGCGCAATCCCCACGGCCAGTATTGGTGTCTTGCCCCCCATGATGCCCTGACATCAGTTGCCCATTTACCAGCAGGTCAAGTGGATTGCTTAGTCTATAACCAGAGCTTGGGGCAGGTGAGCGATCCGGTGCGGTTGCTGCAAACCCAGGCCCCCCTATTGCAGGACGAGGGGATTATCCTGGCCTGTCTGGCCAATAGTCAGCACTGGCGGGTTTTGGTGAACTTTCTCCAGGGGAATTGGCCCTTAACCCTAACCCAACCTGAAGCCGCCTATCCGGGGCAACTCTTTGCCCTTGCGGGGATTCAATCGCTCTATCAGCAGGCGGGTTTGTCGGTATGGGATATTCAGGCGATCGTCCAAGCGGCTCAGGACCTCGATCGCTTAATTCAAGAGCTATCGCCCGTGTTAACCGCCTTCAGAATTGATCCGCAAGACTTCCAACAGCGATCGCGCATCAGCCACTACCTGGTTCGCGCCACAAAAATGCCCCTGACGGCCCCGAAGCTGCTGATCCAAACCTACATTGCTGTACCAGGCAGTTGCGGCCCCGTTCGGGTTTATGACCCCGATCAATTCAGCGCCACCCTTCCCTATACCCGCATCCAGCAAGTGGAGAAGGTACGGGGAGATAAAATTTTATTGAATATTGCCCAGCCGGATGAGGCCAAGGTCTTTATTTGGCAGCGCACCCTGTCCCGGTATCCGGATGATCTCGCGAGTCAGAAAGCCTTGCTCGATCGGGGTTACTTAATTGTTTCGGAATGGGATGATGATCCACGTTTTTGGCAGCAGGAAGTAGAGCATAACTTTTTCCGCATTCGGAGTTCCCATTGTGTGCAGGTAGCAACCCCAGCCCTCGCCGACTTTTTATCGCAATTTAATCCCCATGTGAAGGTCTTTGCCAATCAGTTGACCACCCTACCGGAGCCACGAACGGACTTGCAAACGGATGCCCCCATCCTTTTTTTCGGCGGTGTGCGCTATCCCGAAGATTGGCAACCGATCGTTCCGGCTCTGAATCGGATTCTGGCCCAATTTCCGCAAGTCCAGATTAAGGTCATCCATGCCCAGGACTTTTTTGCAGCCCTCGAAACCCCGCGTAAAACCTTCTATCCCTTCTGCCCCCTGGCGCAATACTACGAGATTCTCCGTACCTGTCACATTGGCATTTTGCCCCTGGCAGACACGGAATTTAACCGCATGAAGTCGGATCTCAAATTCCTGGAACACGCGGGACATCACGTGGTCGCGCTGGCTAGCCCGATCGTCTATGCCGATTCCCTGATTGAAGGGCAAACCGGGCTACTGTACCAGTCGCCCATCGAGTTTGAAGACAAATTAACCCAACTGATTGCAAATCCGGACTGGCGACAGGCGATCGCGGCCAATGCCTACGCCTGGGTGCGGGATCATCGCCTCTTGAGCCAGCATTACCGTGCGCGACGAGCTTGGTATTTGGCAATGCTGGCTAAACGTGAACAATTGACTGCCGACCTGCAACGCCGGGTCCCGGAGTTAGGGTCACCATAAATTGACGCACCTAACCCAAAACCTTGCGCATCAAGGCGTAATCAGACGGGTAAGCAATGGGCGATACTGGATTTGAACCAGTGACCTCTCCCGTGTGAAGGGAGCGCGCTACCCCTGTGCCAATCGCCCGTAGGTTTCTACCTTAGCATGAGTCGGCGCAATATCGCACTCCTTCAGGGCCGCTCGGGGAGTTGCTGAATTAAACTCATAATTTCATCAAACTGGAAGTTACTACTCCAGTCTGCGAGACAGGTGCGTAGCATGGCCTGCGACTCTGGCACCTCGGTGAGTAATTCGGCAATGCGATCGTCAGACCCTCGAATGGCCGCGTGGGACAATTGCTGAATCCAATCAGGGGGCATCGTGCGCAGGGCCGCCGCCAGATCGACGGTTGGCCGTGGAGGCCCACAAGATACGGATGCCGCCCCCGGTGGCGAGGCGGGCGATCGCGGCTGGGCTAAGGACCGCCCTGGCATCTGGCTTGGTGCGATCGCCAAGTATTTCGCCAGCTTCATAAACAATTCATCTTTTGTAAAAGGATTTTGTAAACAGTTATCAAATCCCGCTGCCAAAATTGCTGCTTTTGTACCGCTAAAGATATTCATTGAAGTTGCGATTAAAATAGTTGATGATTTGCGACATACAGAAGATTCAGAAGGCATCTGATTCACATTAGTAGTGATGATTTCAGGATCGATATTCATACAATCTTCTTGATCACGAATCCTACGAATTAAGTTATAGCCTTCAATTGTCGATTCCTGAATATCGATAAAAACCAAATTTAGTTGCCAATTCTGCCAGAGAAAGAATCCTTCTTCACTATTATTTGTTGTGCGTACAATGCAACCTATTTTTGTCAAATTTTTTTCTAAAAAATGTCGATTTTCCCAGTTAAAATCAACAACTAAAATCCGATATTGAGTGGACTCTAACATCCAACCTTGGGCCGGATGGTCTGACAGTTCCACTGGCCAAGCGGGCAGATCAACCGCCTGGGCAGGAATGGAGAAGCTAAAGGTGCTTCCGTGTCCCACTGTGCTGGCAACGGAGATATTTCCCCCCATGAGGTTCACGAGGCGACGGCTAATCGCCAGTCCTAAACCCGTTCCTTCCTGAGTTGCCTCGCCCACTTGTGTTTGGGAGAAAGGCTGAAATAATTTATGGAGTTCGTCGGCAGCAATACCTGGGCCAGTATCTTGGATCTCAAACTGTAATGGCTGGATAGACGGCAAATCCGACGATGTCTGGGCTGCCGCTAAGGGGTAGATTCGACAGGTAATTGATCCTTTTTCAGTAAATTTAATAGCATTACCTAAAAGATTGAGAAGAACCTGGCGTAACTTATGTTCATCAGCTTTAATATAGTGAGGGACATCGAGATGGCAATCAAAGACTAATTCTAAATGTTTGGCATTGATCTTAACTTGAAGCATTTCTTCCAAATTTCTGAGAAGTTCATGCAGATCGAAAATATTTTCATTTAAACGTAATTCCCCGACTTCTAATCTAGATAGTTCAAGTACTTCATTGATTAAGTTCAAAAGATCTTGACCACTACGATTAATAATATTCAAGTAGCGAATATTTTCAGGGGTCATGGTTGTATCACGGCGCATTAGTTGAACAAAGCCGAGAATAATGTTGAGAGGGGTGCGTAGCTCATGGCTCATGTTGGCAAGAAACTCACCCTTGATGCGGCTGGCAGTTTCCGCTGCTTCTTTGGCTTCTTGGAGGTTGGCCTCAATCTGCTTGTGGTGGCTGATATCTTCTAGTAATAACAACAGGCCATCGGGCTGGTTGTGCAGGTGTTGGTTGGTGGTTGGATGATACACCAGGGGTTCTAAGATCATTTGAAACCAATTACTGGCTTGCTTAAGTTCATGGGTAATTACAGAGCCATTCATGGTTAGGCGTTGCACATAGGCTTGCCACTGTTGTTGGCTGAGCCAATGGGGCACCAGAACTTCACTTAAGTTATGACCGGTTTCAACCTGTAACCAACGACTTGCTTGGGGATTGCAAAACCAGATGTGACCATCTAGGTCAGCCGCGAGTAACCCGATCGAGAGGTTACGGGCAATGGCGGCCTGGGTTCACCCCGTACTTGAAAACGGGTACGATAGGCAATCTGCTCCAGCGGCTGCAAAGCACCAATTTGAAGTAAGCCAGCGATAAACAGTGCGGCTAAACCGCCGGGTAATAATCGCCATCCATACTCAGAAAACCACCACTTCATGGACTTGCGTCTTACCTAGGGGTGTAATGACTTTAACGCGAATCCGTAGGCGTGAGGCAACCGGTAAATCTATAGCAAAGCGACCATTACGATCGATGTTAATAGGCAAGGCTTCCACAGAGACCGTGTTAACCGGATCAACCTGAGCAACTAACCGCTGACGACGCACATTATTCACAATCCGGCGTTCAATTTGATAACGTAGGCCAGTATCGTTGCGGAGGGGCGTCGGGGGAGACGGGATCTCGCCCGGTAGGATCAGGTTCTGGAAACCAGCCGCCACATTCACACTCTGTCCTTGGGCCATCGTCTCCACCCGCCCTGTCAGGGTTGCCACACCAGTTTTACCGTTCGGCTGAACAGTCACCCCAAATTCCGTTCCCCGTACCCCGCTAATCCCGGCAGGGGTGCGAATTTCCAACTCCGACCCCCGGTGGGTAAAGCGCCGCAACTGTAGACGCACTTGCCCCTTGGGCACCAACAACCGCGTAATTCGGCCATTGTCGGGGGCTATGGCAAGGGACTGAACCCGTACTTCTGTTCTCTCCGCCACATTGACAAAGCCAATGCCGGTATCAACCTCCAGCGTTGCTGCGGCCCCCCCATCTGTCGTGATACCATCCCCAACCTGTTGTAAGCGATCGCCTTGATGGGCCGGACGGCTGCGACTCCCCTGGTGGAACATAACCCGCCCCGATAGCTGTCTTAACACCAGCCAGCGATCGATGCGGACAGGGACCGATTGGGGGTTGGCCCCCTGGACTTGAGAGAATACCAGGAAGAGAAGGGGGGCAAGGGTCAATAGACAGGTTCGATAGCGCACAAGTAATTTCCTGATAGCCAACATCGGTTTTAGGGCACATGCTGATAAAGCCTATCGTCGCTAGTCATCACTATGGTTAAGGGGAGCGAGCCGTGGCTGAGGGTACCGCTCCCGCCCCGGTCTGTCCAGGTCTGAGGGGCGAAGGCTATTGCTGACACCACGGACGAATACCCCTTGCCACCTCTGGCCACCCCTGTGTCCAGGCTACCGACTCCACCCACCGTTTGTGCATGACTGAACCTGATTCTCCCAGAGTTTTGGCCCAAAACCCGTGATCGCGATCGGGCGCCGCTGACTCAGTAAACACCAACCCTACCCCGCCCAAACCTCGTGCAGCATCATAGGACTGCGACCAGCTCAGTCCGTTCGAGCAGCGTCTTCCTCGGCACAACAGACTCGTCCTCGTTACCCTGAGAGCACTATCGCAGGGCGAGCGCGGTCGCCAGCGTGCAGCCCCTATCAGCAACCCAACAACAATTATGGCTGACAGGGCACGTGTTGATCGCGCCGATCGTGCCTTCCGATCATTCTTACCCTCGGCCTAGAATCTCGCTGCTTAGGACCTCGCTTCTGGCTGCGAGACAGCGATCGCTAATTCTCGATATCGACGCGGATCACCCTCGCCGAAAACCGATCGCTCTTGTTCCTTACGGGCATACAGCGTTTCCAGAATCTGTTGCCAATCCGTTGCTGAGAGAGGAGAGGGTTTTGCATCCTGCACGGCAGGCACTAGCGCCATCCCGGCCTGAAGTTGCTCCTGAGCCAAACAGGCCCGCGCCCGCACCGCCCAACTAGCATCTTCATCCGTCATGCGAGTGAGCTGGGTGTAAATTTGCGATCGCCAATGGGGATAGCTGGGCCCAATCCCAGTGGCCAGGGTTTCAAGACCAACGATTGCCGCATAGCGCACGACCCACTCTTCATCTTGCTGGGCCACAAACAACAGCGCTTCCAGGACTTCCTCCTGGGCAATTTCTAATAGATCAGCAGGAAACCAGTGCCATTTCATGGCTCCCAACCCCCGCGCCGCCGCCCGCCGCACACTCATAGAGAAGTCTGCCGTTGCTGCCCCCAGTAGCGTCACTAACCCGCGCGGATCACCAATCCCTGCCAAGGCACGGATTGCCCACGATCGGGCAGTGTAATTATGCTGATCCAATTGCTCTAACAGCGATGGGATGGCGGGTTCGCCAATTTGGATTAAGCCTTCCACCGCCGCAACGGCAGCACCGGGGTTGTTGTAGCTGAGGACCGCTATCAGGGTGGGAATACTGCCTTCCTGGCCAGTGGCCGCCAGCGCTCGGACAGCCTGAATCAGTTGGGGCGCAGAATGGGCCTGTTCAACGGCACGAATCAGGGGGAACAAGGAGTCTGACATAGGCTCAGCATCAGGGATAGGTGGGGAGGCAATCAGGGACTAGTACAGTGAGCATCAAGGTCTGGAACGTTGGTAGTAGCGGCCTTAG
Source organism: Trichothermofontia sp. (assembly GCF_053493415.1). NCBI lineage: Bacteria > Bacillati > Cyanobacteriota > Cyanophyceae > Leptolyngbyales > Trichocoleusaceae > Trichothermofontia > Trichothermofontia sp. The sequence goes on from NZ_JBRCAD010000221.1 coordinate 10,426, forward strand.
TCGTTGTCGGCTAGAGCCATCACTACAAGCGTTATATGCATAATAATTATGCGCTGCACTCGCTACCTATAGGCTATCCGTCTAGGGGGTGATCAGCCGTCATCCAGGCGATAGGTTGGGCAATCGCATCCCACCCGGATTTAAGCCAACAATCACGGATACTTAACACTTACAAGAGTTGATCCATAAGGATCATGACCTGTCTCGCATCTTCCGAAAGGGTGGGCAAAGGGGTCTGCTGGACTTGTTTTTCCAGTAGCCCTTTCAGGGAAATTAGCTTCAGGCTATTTTCCGCCAGGGTTTGGGCAATCGCCGTAGCTGCGGGGACATAACCGATCGCGCCCAAATCTGCTAAAGCAGCCCGCCGCAGGGGCAATTTATTTCCTGATAACGCCTGGACCAATCGCTCCGCATAGGCAGCCTCCTGGGTCAGGGCGTACATGGCTCGCGCCGCCGCGTACTGCAACAGTTCAAAGGGATGATCAAGAAAGGGTTCAATCAGCGGGGCCGCTTCGGTGGCGTTAAGATCACCCAAGGCTTCTAAAATCGCGGCATAGGGATGGCGCAGTCGAATGCCATCGTCTAGAGGTTGGGCCGCCGCCAACCCACCCGTTAACAACGCCATCAGAGGGGGAATAGCTCGCCGATCGCCCAAACTTCCTAAGGATTGGGCCGCCGCCTCCCGCACGTAAAAATCATCGCAGGCAAGGCAGTCAATCAAGGCCGGGACCGCCTGGATATCGCCCAACTTACCGAGGGCACGCGCCGCATTGCGACGGAGCGGATAGCCACCTTCCGCTGTACGATCCGAGTCATCCGCCAGACTGTCCATGAGGGCCGCGATGGCAGCGGGTGTGGCCACCCGAAACCGCCCTAACCACCAAGCCGCATAATAACGCAGCCCCAAGTCGGGGCCGCGCAGGTTAGCGATCGCTTGTTCAACCGTTAAAGACGACTCATCACCCGCAGCATCCGCCAGTGACAAGTCACGTGAGTCTTCAAAGTTAGCCGCTTGCATGGGCATTAGATACGTTTAGGCTTTCGTCAAAGCACTTTCTAGCACTAGGCGTCAGTACTGGCAGCAATCGGCGAGATCGACACGATTTGGCCGCCCATGCGCGTAATACGCTGCATCTCTTCATTCATCCGACTGTAAGGAACCGTAATGAAAACACTAGCGCTTGAACGAATGGGGGAATTCATCCGATCCGTCTCTTCGTTTTGACGGAGACCAGTGACTTCATAGCGAAAATACCGAGTACCCAACATGATCGCTGTGCTCCAAAAATATCCAACAATAATGACGTAAAACAAAAGTGGGATCTCAAATTAGGCAAACTTCCCCCCATATCTCTTTAAGAAAATCCTTAAAACTGGGGGGACGTTACCTACCCTGAAATGGATTACCAAAACACGCTAGGTATCCCAATTATTCAGGCTGCAAGTCAATAACCCGGTAGTCAGCGCAACCTAAACTTAAAGGGGCGTAATGCTGGCAATCCTACCGCCTTGGCGTTGAACCCGCTGCATGTTGTTCGACAGTTCCTCAAAGGGAATAATCACAACCCGGTTGGAACGACGCACACTGGGATAACCAGGCTTCGAGAGGGCGGCAATTTCCACCCGGAAAAGACGACCGGAGCCAAAGGCTTCCGAACCGCCAAAGGCACTGTTAACCGGCACTCCCCGCATGGACGGACGGGTATAGGGCGTCCCTGGTGCAACGACCGCAGAAGCTTCACCCCGTGCCAATTCCGTGACGAGGTTAGGATAGTTGCCTTGGAATTGCCCACGACTGCTGGTGGCATAGCCCCGGTACAGGCTGAACAGGCGGGTAAAGCCCACCGTGCGCTGGCCCGCACCCGTAGTCACCAAATCCCGGTAATAGGGAACGATATGCTCCCCAAAAGCCGCTTGATATTCCGGCGAGTCGATGTAGGAGTCGATATCAGCATCGTAACCACTGGTTTCATACAGATCCAGGTGGTAGCTGATCTCGGTTTGATCGTAGGGGGCACGCCCTAGCAAATGCTTGTAGTTGAGTTCCGTGACCCGGCTGTGGAAGTTGTTGTAGAAAAACTTCGACTTGTACAATTCTGATTTGGCCACGGCTCGGACAAACTCTTTAACAGTGATCTTGCCGTCCCGCAACAGGGATTCAGGAATGACCAGACGTTCGGAGGCCATCAAATAGTCATTCCCCAATAGTTGACGATAAGCAGCACGAATAACGGCATTAACATCGTCTTCAGTCGCATTGGGACGCAGTTCGATCGGGGCAGCATCACTAAACGCTGAAGTCCCTAAGCGGGATGCTTGTGCGGTAATAGGCACTGAAATACTCTCCTTTAGTCAGTGTTTTCAGGTAGTCAGTGTTTTCAGGGAATGAGGGGCTGGTCATGAAGGGGGAAAGATCAGCGATCGCACATCCAACCTGAGAGGTTATTAATAATTAAAGATTACTGAATGTGTGTTTTTCAGTCCAGGAGGAACAAAAAACGCACTTAATTACTAACCTCACTGCTGGCAAGGCTAAATGCCAGCGCGATCGCCGATCTTTGTCGCACTACTTTACACAGGCTGAACACTCAAAACCTTGCTGCCAGCCCGGTTGAGTTGTTGTAGCTTATTCGACAACTGATCGTAGGACACCAACATTTCCATTGTGCTCCGACGAATGGTCGGGGCCGTGGTCGAAGGTCCCTGCATGACGCGCACACGGTACACATCACCTCGACTACCCCCCAAGCCACCACTCAAAGCACCCGCCGTCGGCGGTGAGATGGGCGAGGTGGTATTGCGAGCCAGTTCCCAGGTCAGGCGGGGTGCCGTCTGGGCTTGGGCGCGATCGCTATTGGCATAGCCCCGGTAGAGTTGGAACAACCGCGTAAAACCAACGGTTTGTTGGCCAATCCCGGTCGTCACCAAATCCCGGTAATAGGGCACCACATTGTCCCCAAAGCTCTGTTGATATTCGGGTGAATCAATATAGGAATTGATCTCAGCCTCATAGCCTTCAGAGGTATAGAGGTCAACGTGATAGGCAATTTCAGCCTCACTATAGGGAGCACGCCCCAACAGATGCTTATAGTTCAGCTCAATGAAGCGTACTTGAAAATTGGGATAGAAAAATTTATTGCGATACAGTTCAGACTGTGCCAACGCACGGACAAAATCCCGAACCGTAATTTGCCCTTGCCGCAACAGAGATTCCGCGCTAGTCAGGCGCTCACTCTGCATAATGTGCTCATTGCCTAAAATCTGACGATAGGCAGCCCGGATGACAGCGTTGACATTATCTTCACTGCGATTCGGACGTAATTCAGTTGGATCGGTTTCCTGGAACGCACTGATACCCAGGCGTCCAGACTCTTTTACACCAGCCATACTGTTTCCCCTACTTGATTTGTTATTGGACTACTGAATTAGCCAATCTAGCCAATGTTGTTATATCGGCGTTAAGCAAAATTGCCCGGTAAGGTCATCAACTCTCATCGCAAAACGACATGAAGCTGATTAACCCTGCCGGGCAATGTGAACGCGATCTAGCTCAGGGCGTTGATAGCGTAGTCGATGTAGGAGTTGGCTTCCGTACCCGGATCGCCAGTAATACCGTGGTTAGCCTTGATGTACTTCAGGGCTTCAACGTACCAGCTAGGAGACAGATCAAAGGTGCTGTTGATTTCAGCCAAGCCAGCAATCAGGTACTCATCCATTGGACCCGTACCGCCAGCGATCAGGCAGTATTGGATCATCCGGAGGTAGTAGCCGATGTCACGAACGCACTTGTCCTTGCCGCGTTGATCAGAGGCGAAGTTGGAACCCTGCATTTGGGTCGTGTAGGGGAACTTCTGGTAAACGGCGTTGGCCGCAGCATTTGCCAAATCATTGGCCTTGGCAGCCAGAGCCTTTGCAGCTTCCAGGCTAGGACCAGCTTGACGCAGACGACCAAACGCAACTTGGAGTTCGGTGCTGCTCAGGAAACGACCTTGGGAATCTGCAGCTGCAACTGCTTCAGTCAATGGGGTTTTCATTGGTTTGATATCTCCCTAATGGATGGTTTAGCAAATCGGTTTTTGTTGAGACAAATCGTGGCCGTCCTACCATAGCGATGTAGTGATGAACCACTCAGGAGCCTGATGAGTTGGCTTAGGCAACAGCGGCAGCAGCGCGATCGAAGTAGCCAGCCAGTTCCGACATCAAGGAGCTGCAATCACCACGGGTGATGCCATTGGGATCGTTAGCGATCGCAATCGCGGCTTCCTTCATCTTTTGAACGCCGGTTGCCACGGAACCACCAGGAACACCCAGGGCGAGGTAGGTTTCGCGCAGACCATTCAAGCAACGATCATCCAGAACGCTAGCGTCACCCGTGTAGACAGCGTAGGTAACATAGCGCAGGATGATTTCCATGTCGCGCAGACAAGCTGCCATGCGACGGTTGGTGTAAGCATTGCCACCAGGCGCAATCAGTTGGGGCTGTTCAGCAAACAGGGCGCGAGCGGCGTCAGCAACGATCGCAGAAGCGTTACCGGTGATGCGGTTAACAACATCAATCCGCTTCAGGCCATCCTTAACAATGGCGGACAGTGCATCAAGCTGTGCCCCGCTAACATATTCGCCACGAGTGTCAGCTTGGGAAACAACCCTGGTATATGCGTCTAGCATTGGTTTTAATCTCCTAAATCGTTCCTAAATCGTGTTGATGGTGTGGAAGATTGGCTCTATTCCTGAACCGATTACGCAGTCAGTTATAGACAATTTAGACCCACAAGACCGGAAGCCGGAAACGCTAACAGAACTCAGCAAGGTTATCGTTTTTGAGCGCCCTAGGCATGATTCCCTAGGGATTTCAGTAGCTTAGCCAACAGTCCTCGCCTACTCAAAATGCTTTCATAAAGATACCGAGAGCGATTCGATAAGGGAGAATCCGTCAACTGAGTACTGAACCCAAAGGCAACCTGCCTGAATCTCTGTTTTCATGTACTTCCGTGACCTTCATTATACTAAGACGAATAGTTCCCCATTGGCTTTTTTCGTTATCACAAGTTTTTATTTCTTTACATTTCGCAATATTTGCGACACGCGTTCGACACTGATCCGATTAGGCCCTTAAGCCGTAATCCTTGCGTAGAGGGGATTTTAGCAATTGGTGTCCCATTCCCTTCGGCTCCGTATTTGTCTCATGATTGAGGCACCCTGGGGGCGGAATCAGCCATTTGGGTGGCCCTATTGAGGTGATAGGCTGGGATGCAAGCAATGGGCGTGGCGATCGTTACAACCTTTTCCCCGCCATCACTTCTTCGATTGTGGGGGGTGTTTGCACCTTGGGTCACCCTGATCCGGATGGCACTTCACGGCTCAATAACGGATCACAGATGGGGAAACTTGTCTACAATCCGTAATATTTCGTTATGTTCTCCTAATAATTGTCATCCTCTGCCCGCTAAATCCCGGTTATCCATCATCAAGCCTGTGCGGTCGTCATGCCAATACCTATAGGTTAGGTATAGAAAGTTAGGTATAGAGATAGGCTCGGTAGACTCCCCATAAAGCAATAGCCTGGGATAGCCATCTGAGCGCGATCGGTGGCTGGAGATGGCGATCGGGGTGGCGGATCGGGAGTTTATCGATCCACATCGGTGGCTCAGAAAATTACTGGTTCCGATTGCGTCCTGATTTAGTAGTGGCGGATCGGGAGTTTATCGATCCACATCGGTGAGGGTGGCGGATGTTGCGTCGGCTGCGGGGGCGATCGCGCCTTGTGTTAGGGGTACTTGCGGGGGTGAGTGGCCTGGTCTGCGGGGGGTGTCCGATCGTGCCCTCAACGGTGCCACCCGTAGCCCACTCCGAGGGTCCCCCAGGGTCGCCGCCCGTGACCTTTCCCCCGGAGCTAACCCCGGCACGGCAGCAGCAACTTCAGTCCTTCCTCGATCGTTATCGGGCCGAACACACCCTACCAGGAGTGCTGCTGTGGGTGAGGACACCTCAGGGAACTTGGGCCGGTACATCGGGGGTACGGGATCTCGCCACCCAAGCCCCATTACAGGTTAGCGATCGCTTTCGGATTGGCAGTATAACCAAACTGTTTTTGGCAGTCCTAGTCCTGCAATGGGTTCAGGAAGGCAAGCTAGCCCTAGACGATCGCATTGAGCAAGGGTTACCCGCCCCCCTGATCCGGTCCCTACCCCAGGGCGATCGCCTTACGATCCGGCAACTGCTCAGCCACACCAGTGGGCTGGCGGATGTGCGCGATAGTCCCGCCTTTGAGGCCCAACTCCAGGCCCAACCGGCCCATTTTTGGACCCTAACTGCAGTTCTCCGATATGCCGTGGCCCAACCCCCCCAGACC
>NZ_JBRCAD010000222.1:0-5880 GCF_053493415.1 Trichothermofontia sp.
CGGTGGAATCGGGGGGCGTCTGGATTCGGTCATAGTGCTCTCCCTATGAGATGCTGACGATAGATGACGGAGATGACGGCGCAAAATCCCGACACCACGGCCCCGCCTGCGGGAACGCGACAGGAGCGCCCCAACGGGGAATGCGGATGCGGGAGGGACTAAGCCCAGTACAGCACAGATGGACCCATGATGGGGTTGTGAGTGCCTAGCCTATTTAAGGACGGCAACCCGATCACCGGTCTTTTACTGGCTGGGTCCCATGCCTAGTTTAACGACTGTTAGCATGACCCTCTGCGGTCTAGACCCTGATTCCAAGGTATCCCGAAACTTTGCCGGAACTGATCACCTGTTGTATTAATTCTTGTTTGCCCAGTCTTGCTTGCCCAGTCTGATGCGGCAGGCTGGGCACGATCGCCCCTGGGACGCGGGCCAGCATCCCATTCGGTTTACAGTTAGGTTAGGTTAGGTTAATTTTCTGAGTCTATCCCTTGTCTATCCGCGTTTGCATTACCCTGGGCACCCGTCCCGAAGCGATTAAGCTGGCCCCTGTGATCCAGGCGTTTCAGCAGTCCCCCCATTGCCAAACCCAGGTGGTGCTGACGGGGCAGCATCGGGAGATGGTGGATCAGGTGATGGCTTTGTTTAACCTGGAGGCCGATCGCGATCTGGCGATTATGCAGGCGCAGCAAAGCTTGACGGATATTACCTGCCGCAGTCTCCAGGGGTTGGAACGCCTATTTCAAGAGAGCCAGCCCCAGGTGGTGATTGTCCAGGGGGATACGACGACGGCCTTCGCGGCTGCCCTAGCGGCATTCTATCAAAAAATCCCAGTGGGCCATGTGGAGGCGGGATTGCGCACGGATGATTTGTTCAATCCCTACCCAGAGGAAGCGAATCGGCGGTTGATTTCCCAATTGGCCCAGTTCCACTTTGCCCCCACGCCAATGGCGGTGGAGAATTTGCGGCGATCGGGTGTGGTTGGCCAGATCCACCACACGGGCAATACGGTGATTGATGCGCTGCTGACGGTGGCCGATCGCCAACCCGACTGTCCCATCCCAGGGTTGGATTGGTCCCAGTATCGGGTGCTGTTAGCAACCGTGCATCGGCGTGAAAATTGGGGGGCACCGCTCCAGACGATCGCCCAGGGGTTTTTACAAATCCTCGATACTTTCCCCGATACGGCCCTGTTGCTCCCCCTCCACCGTAACCCCACGGTACGCGAACCCTTGCGGGCGTTATTAGGCCATCATCCCAGGGTGTTTCTCACGGAGCCGTTGGACTATGCCGAGTTGGTGGGGGCGATCCAACGGTGTTATCTGCTCCTGACCGATTCGGGTGGCCTTCAGGAGGAAGCACCGAGTCTGGGGAAACCCGTGTTGGTGCTGCGGGAAACGACGGAACGGCCAGAGGCGATCGCGGCAGGAACAGCAAAGTTGGTGGGAACAGCGGTCGAGACGATCGCGGCGGCAGCGGGGGAACTGTTAAGCAATCCGATGGCCTATGAAGCAATGGCGATCGCAGCAAACCCCTTTGGCGACGGTCAAGCGGCTGCCCGCATTCGCCAGATTATTGAAACCGCGTTTCAATCTTGATTTTTGCGCACTGAGCAAGTTTATTGACAGCCAAGTACTAAGATTTCTAGTATGTGATAGATCATCTAGAAATAGCCTAAAAGATAGAGCACGTATGGATAGCTTAGTAAAGCCTAAAGCCAATGATTATATTTTCTTATGACCCCTCATTGAGGAGCCTCAAGTGAATTTCTGTTACAAAATCACAACCATGTAATAGAACTGTTATATTTAACAATCAGAAAACTAAAATTGCTATATCTAGACTAAAATAATATCCTATCCTTCTAATGTCAATCATTTTTTTGTAAGATACTTTGAGCTTAATCAATCATGGAAACGAAAAAAATATTAGTCGTCACAAAAACTTATCCGACCATAAGTAAAACATATCGAGAGACTGTTTGTACTGCGGGACTTCTGCTTGATGATGAAGAACGACCATTACAATGGATTCGGATCTATCCAGTACGTTATAGAGATCTAGACTTTGATAAAAGATATCCAAGATGGGGAATTATCAGGGCTTCTATAGAGAGAAATCATAAAGACTATCGTGAGGAAAGTTATCGAATAGATGATTCTTCAATAGAACTGGTCCGTAAAGTTGGTACGGAAAATAGTTGGCAAGAGAGAAGAGATTTTTTTGAGCCATTTTTAGTTAAATCAATAGAGGCTATAAAATCCCAAAAACATTCATTGGGTATAATTCATCCAACGATAATTGATTACTCCTATGAAGAATGCGAAAGGCAGTGGCCAATGTCTCAGTAAGCCATACTTGACCAGGGGGATCTTTTCAAAGAGGGGAAGCCTTTCTCTGATCTAGAAAAAATACCTTATAAATTTTTCTTTCACTTTAGAGATGCCGAGAATAAACCTCATAAATGTTCAATTATCGACTGGGAAATCTTGCAGCTATATAGAAATATGCGATATAGATCGAATGCAATGGCTGAGCAGGAGCAAGAAAGAGAAGCACTAGAAAAAGTCCGCATAAAGTTAGTTGATGAATTTTCGTCAAAAGACCTATATTTCTTGATGGGAAATCTCAAAAATCACCCTAATTCCTTTGTTATAATTGGTTTAATTTATCCCCCACATCCTCTAAAACAGAGACAACTAAAACTTTTTCAATAGACTGTCAGGGTAATCAAAGATTAAATGGAGTACGCTGATCGGCATGGCAATCAATATTTCGAGTGTCATAGGAAAAGGGAAATGAGTAAAAAATTGATCTTGACTTTTGGATATGGTAATAGGACGAGCTATGAAGAGCTTCGATTGGCTTTAGACAAATATAAAGTTTCTTTTGTTATCGATGTCAGGAAAAAGCCTCGCGGATGGAGTGCGATTTGGAGTGCTCAGAAGTTATCTGATTTCTGTAATTCTGTTGGCGTGAAATATTTATCAAAAACAGCACTGGGTAATGAGTCTGGATGTAGTCATTGGGTACCCCCAGATGAGAAAGAAGCCGAAATTGCATTAAACGATATATCAAGCCTTTCCAAGGATTATAATGTACTTTTATTGTGCGCAGAAAAAGATTGGGTAAAATGTCATCGTGTTGAGGTTTCAGAAAAAATTCTAAAAAAAACAGGCAATAAAGTTGTTCATATAATCTAAATCGATGATTTTGAATTTAAATATGAAGATCATAAAAAAGGAGATTAACAATAGATTAATGTTATTTTTTTGATGATAACGGGCAAAATTTAGGGTACTGTAAAGCTGGAAAGCGGCATCCCAAGCGGTTTTTTTCTTGCGAAACACATCAATATAAGGCTCAATTTGCTCAATGAGTACCTTCTCATCTAAAACCATCGGTGCAAACGCCTTAAAGGCATCCCCATCCGCAACCACTGCCTGACGGGTGTACAGTTTCAACCGTTGCATCAGGTTATTCCAGTTAATTCGCGTCGTCATGTGTGTGGGCGCAACCTTACCCGTATCCTCATCAGCTTGGGCCATAACTCCCTGCAAAAATTGATAGCTACTATCAGACAAGCGCAGAATACAATGGCGACTGGGCATATGTAGATCGCAGACTTGCACATAATCCAAAGTCTGTTCCTTATGCACCAGCTTGCCCCAGGGACCCAGATCCACCACCTGCTCGAAAATGGGCAGCCGCCCCTCTACCCGCTGACTAATCTCTGACCAATCAAAGGTTAACGACCCCGCACTATCATTCTCATCCCGACAAACAACCGTGGGTTGGGGCGCAAGGCTTTGGAAATAATCAATCCGAAAAATCCGAATCTCCGCTAATGTTGCCAACGATAGACAAAACGCGGGTACCCCCGCCTGGATCAGGGCATCTTGGTAGAAGCGCAATTCCCCGATCGCCCCCGTGCGATAGACCCGCCAACCCCGTCGGGGCAGGATAAGCTGAGCATTCCGCACATCCAGTTGCATCACCGATGCCAATCCCTTCGCAGCCTCTACCCTCGCCTCTGGCGCGATCGGCTCCAGCACCAACACCCCCAGTTGCACATCCTCTGGTTTAGCGGTCGCTGCCGCGATCGCAGCTTTGCGTTGCGCCTGTTTATAAGCCGTTAGCCGCTCGACCCCCTGGCGGGCCTGATTAACCATCTTGGGATTACTCGCCTTGCGCAGCAATTGCCGATACACCGCTTCCGCCGCATCTCGTCGCCCCGCCACCTCATGCAAACGCCCCAAATAAAACTGCCCCCACAGATCATCCGGCGCGATCGCGAGCCATTGCTTCAAAAGCTTGGCCGCCTGGGTATAGTCTTGGCGATCGAAGGCGGTAGCCACCTGTTGCAACCAGTCTGGGTTAGGCATCGGTTTTGTTCACGTAAACACTCACCAACAAGACAGAACCTCAGTAGATCGAAAGATTGAAAAACAATTGTGGGGTAGTCGTCTCGGCTATCCCACGTTTCATGGGTGATCTCCTGAACCTAGAAGTCCCCCTAGAAGCACCTGATGAAGGCTGGTTTAGCTGCCATAGATTGCTTCCGAGTACAGCAAAGATAAAGTTTCGCAATGTTGGTAGTAACGACCTTAGTCGTTGCAGGCTGTCGTTGCAGGCTAAAGCCAGCACTACGAACGTTGCAGAATTCACTTTTCGAGCGACTAGTCTTCTGTTTATTCTAATGCGCTTCGCAGGCAATCCCCTCCAGCCCCACTCTGGTTAACCGATCCACTGCCTCCTAGCCCCCGCGCCTGACGCACCGCACCCACAAGGCAGACCGCCGCGATCGTCGCTGTCACCGCTCGTAAAATTGGCCCCCCCAGGGAAACGGGTGCAAATCCTGCCGCGATCGCCTGCGCCACCTCAGCCTCAGTCCACCCGCCCTCCGGGCCAACCGCAACCACAATTTCGGCTCCCAGTTGCGGAAGTGTCATTCCTTGCAACCAGTTCAAAAGATGGACTGCTTCCCGACGAGCCACACACATAGCCGCGATCGGGTAAGGGGCTTCAGCACGCAATTGTTCCACCACCGACGGGAATGGACAGGGGTCCCAAATTTGTGGCATCGTGGCCCGTTCCGATTGCTCGGTGGCCTCTTGGGCAATCCGCCGCCAACGCTCTAGCTTCTGGGCACTCGGTCGTAACAGGGTGCGATCGCTCAACACGGGCAGAATGCGGGTTACCCCCAACTCCGTCGCTTGGCGCACCACCTCATCAAAAGCATTCCCCTTGGGCAAAGCTGCCAGTAACGTCAACGGGGGTAATCGCTCAGCCGCCAGTATCACAGGTTCCAGCAGAGTGGCAACATGGCGACTGGGCGATCGGTGGGTGTCGCGCTCAGACACCAGGGTAAGGACGGCTTGCCATGCCTGCCCCTGGCCATCCAGGGCAATAAAGCGATCGCCCGATCGCAGCCGCAAAATATCGCCCAGGTAATGGATCTGCTCCAGCGTCAGGTCGATCTGGTTGGCCCGGATCTGGGAGGGGTCCACGATCAGCCGTTGAATTTGTCCCAATTCTGCGGTAACCCTTCACAAAAGGTAATGAGATTGTGTATGCTGAAAATTACGAAGGAGATTCTTTCCCTTCTATTATCCATTTTTCGTTGATTCACCTTAAGCAATCATTCGTACTATGACTACAACCCTCCAACGGCGCGAGAGCGCCAGCGCGTGGGAGCGGTTTTGCGAATGGGTAACCAGCACCGACAACCGCCTGTATATCGGCTGGTTCGGCGTGTTGATGATCCCAACGCTGCTGACGGCGACGACCTGCTTTATCATCGCCTTCATCGCTGCTCCCCCCGTCGATATCGACGGTATCCGTGAACCCGTTGCCGGTTCCTTGCTCTATGGCAACAACATC
>NZ_JBRCAD010000223.1:0-7691 GCF_053493415.1 Trichothermofontia sp.
TTAGATTTTAGATTTTAGATTTTGAAGGTTGCACGCCCTAGCCTAGGAATTGTGTTTATCTTAACTTGATCAAAATGAGAACTAATAAATAAACGGCTCCGGTAATGAGTTGGAGCACCATAACGGGAATGCCGTAGCGGAGGAAGCGTTTGAAGGAGATCCGACGATCGTGTAACTCCGAAATACCAGCGGCAACAATATTGGCGGAGGCTCCGGCTAGCGTACCGTTACCGCCGAGGGTTGCCCCAATCATCATGGCATAGAACAGGGGCAGCACATCACTGGGTAAATTGCCATCAAAGGTAGGCGAGAGAATTTCTGGTCCTGCTAGTCCCAGGTTAACGACGGATTGCTTGAGCAGTGGGATCATGGCTACGACCAAAGGAATATTGGGTACAACGCTAGAGAGAAAGCCAATCAAAAAGAGCAGGGCTAATGACCCCAGGAAAATATTTTGATTGAGGCCAAGGGCCAAGAGTTGGGACAGTTGGTTAATCACGCCCGTTTTTTCCAAACCGCCAATGAGGACGAAAAAGCTCATGAAAAAGATCAAAGTACTCCAATCAACGTCGCTGAGGATCTGGTTGACTGACTCAATTTTGCTGTGGTGAGACAGGAGAAGGGCGAGGGCGGCTCCCATTAAGGCGACGGAGGCCGGGGCGATCGGGATGGGCAAATATTCGCCAATAATAAAAAAGACCAGAACAAAGACAACGATCACAATCCCGGTGGCCAGGGTGCGGGGATGGTTAATTTTGGGATGGGGTAATTTGTCCAGGTTATCCAATTCCTTATGCCAGGTGCGCCGAAACAACCACGGCAGCAGGGCAACCAGGGTCCCGATCGCGACGACCCCGCTCCCCCCCAGGCGCAGGAAGTAATCGGTAAAGCTCATATTGATCGCGTCTCCAACTAGAAAGGTGACGGGATCGCCGACCAGGGTCAGGAGGCTGCCGCTGTTAGCGACAAAGGTAATCAAAATTAGCAGGGGTACAAAGTCAGCGCCAATCTCCTGGGCAATGGGGGGGATGAGGGGAGCCAGGAGCATTACCGTGGTGGCATTCGGTAAAAAGGCCGTGCAGACCGTTGTTAGCCCCACAAGACCCAACAGGAGGCGGCGTCCCTGCCCCCCAGCCCAAATGACGATTTTGGTGGCTAGGTATTCAAAGATTTTCGTTGGTTCAAAGGCCCGAACCAGTACCATCACCCCAAAGAATAGGGATAGGGTGGAGTAGCTCTGGCCGATGTAGTTGATCGCTTCGGTGAGGGTCAGGATATTCAAGAACACTAAAAGCATGGCCCCTAAAAAGGCCGCGATCGTCAGGTGAACCCATTCCGCCATGAGCAGAAAGATCACCCCGGCAAAAATGACGATGGCAATCATGCCTTGCCAGGTTGCGTCCAATCCCATAAACCCTCTCCTTCCGATGTGTTTGCCGCTTGGCGGGTGTGCATCCCCAATGCAAGGGAAGGGACTCGGCCCTGAACGACTGGGGTAACCCGTCTGGTGTAAGTCACCGGGATGAAGTGAAAACTGGGAAATCGCCCGCAACCTAGTCGTTAGGGAGCGCGATCGACTCTCCGCAAGCCTTCTCTCTGTGCCGACGAAGTTAGCTGACGGGCGAGGGGTGAGAGATCCCCTTCTCAACTGGATAACACCCCCTTCCCCTCGGCAGAGGGTTGTGGAGAAGGGGTGCGCAGTTGAGATAAGCCCCGATCGGTGGTTCCTCCGCTCCAGCCATATGGACTTCGGTAGCCTGGGACAACCCCTAAGCTGGATTAGGCTGACTTACTCATCCTAGAGCGTAGCATTCTGAGCCGATTTAGGGGGTATCGGTCAATTCCTGATCCAGTGTCAAAATCGCCCAAGTATGTGAGAAACCGCAGGTCTAGGGAGCGCCTGCCGCTGCTGCCGTTGCCCCTAGGGCGGCTAGCAGGGAGGGGGTATCGCTGACAAAGCCAAAACACTGGCTGACGTTATAGAGGGTGGCCTGCATACAGTAATCCGGCGAGGTGGTGGCTGTCCCATCCCGGAGCAAAATGCAGTCATAGCCCAGGCAACTGGCATCCTGGAGCGTTGTCATAACGCATTGGTCCGCATTAACGCCAGCAAAGAATAGGGTTGTTTTACCCAGATTGCGCAAAATGCTATCCAGGGGGGTGTCCCAAAACCCACTCATGCGGTATTTATCGACACGAATATCCATCGGATCGGGCGTTAACTCCTCGATCACCGCTGCGGCCCAACTCCCTGCCGTCAGGACCGGCGATTGATGCTTGGGCAGGGGATCACCCAGGCCAATCCCGGTCCCGGTTGGGTTGTACACATGGCGCAGGGCAGGACTGATATTGAGCAGATCGGGCCGATTGCCCCAGTTCACCCACACGATCGGCACTTGGTGTTGTCGCAGAACGGGCAAAATCCCCTGTAAGGGCGCGATCGCGGCCCAGGTCAGACTCACGTCTACGCCAATATGGGCTAACCAACCCTCGGGATGACAAAAGTCGTTCTGCATATCAATGACCAATAAGGCCGCCTTATTCAGATCCAACCGGAGGGTCTTGGTGGCCGTGGGTAGGACGATCGGACGGGATGCGAGCGCTGGACGACTGAGATCCGCACTGGTGGCGTCAACGAGCCAGGCGTTTGGGGGAATACCAAGGGTATGCACAGGTGTAAACGTCATCGAAAAGTTTAGAGCGGCAATCCCGTCCTGGCAGGACGGCTTGATGTTATGTTAGGGTGCACCTGGTCAAGGACCCACCTGTGACTATGGCTTCAGCCAGCTTAACGAGCGAAGTCCAGTGACATGGGCGGTGCAGACCAATCGGTAGATCGGGGCAAGCGCAGTGGCAATGGGAAATCCACGCCTTGAATCAACCAAAACCATAGCATTTCGCTGGTCAATTGCATGAGTCGGGCGATACGATCGCAGCGGCGTAGTCGCGGGCTTGTCCCCAGGGCGACCGGCGATTGCCAGTGCGGTTACCGCGTTCACCGTGAATGCCAGATAGAGGGTTTGCTATGATCGCCCGATGGGAGACCGTTGGGATCGATACCCTGGTCTCCGAGAACTGGCGCAAGATCATCCCGTTTATGGCGGGTCTCAAGATGGATTGCCTCAACTTACCTCCCTCCCATCAAGGGCCAGCGGCCCCTCCCCCTCCCCAACTCCGTTATGATGGCCACTACCGGTGTCCCGTGTGCTACTACGGCGAATTAACCGGGATGACCTTGATGGAGAGCTTTGGGTGTAGCTTCTGTCGTCATATTTTTACGGCGGACCTGCAAACCCAGGTATTACGCTTGGCAGACGGTTCCCAGGCATTGACTTGGCGGTGGGATGGCAAACGCTGGCGGACAAGTCGTACTGCTAATCCCCATTTGGGCCTCGCACTGGTCAGCCTCGGTACGGCCTTGGTGGTTTTGCCCACGGTCTTAGTGACCTTGGCGGTCTATCTGTTTCCGCCCCTTCCGGATACCCCCGGGGCTTGGATTCCCCGCGCATGGATTGGCCTAACGGGCCTCAGTCACCTGGCGATGGTCCTATGGTTGGCGGGCGAGTCTGGCCCATTCCCCCTCTACCGTGCCCTCCGGGTACAGTCTTCCCGGTTACTCACGCTGCGCAATCCCACACCCTAGTTGTTTGTCAACTGCACCGGCTATTGCGGCCTGCTCGCCGACCACCTCACGGGCACCCGCTCGCCCCACCCCACGATCGCGCCGGGGAACGCCCTGACTGCGCAACGAAACTTAATTAAGGCTTCTTAATAATGGGATGCCCGAAGGCGAACCGTCAGCCGCTAGCAGGGGCCGGTCTTCGGCGTAACCAGCTTGACGGGACGATCGCTCATCATCTCTGCACCAGGGGGGAGATTACGGGTAGTTTTCTGATAAACTTTTATAAAAGTTAACGTTTTAACAGAGTTCTTCATGAAAATTCTGGTAGTTGGTGCGACAGGTACCTTAGGCAGGCAGGTAACCCGGCGGGCGCTGGATGAAGGACATCAGGTGCGGTGTCTAGTCCGCAGTCAACGGCGGGCAGCATTCTTAAAAGAGTGGGGGGCTGACCTCGTCGGGGGGGACCTAACACTACCAGAAACCTTACCTCCGGCCCTTGATGGCATTGATGTTGTCATTGATGCGGCCACGACCCGTGCCACCGACTCGCTCAGTGTAAAGGCGGTAGACTGGGATGGCAAAGTTGCGCTGATTCAGGCGGCCAAAGCGGCCCAGGTCGATCGCTACATTTTCTTCTCGATCTTGGATGCAGAACAGTATCCCCAGGTGCCTTTGATGGAGATCAAGCACTGCACCGAATTATTCCTAGCCGAATCGGGCCTTAACTACACCATCCTGCGTCTTTCGGGCTTCCTGCAAGGCTTAATTGGCCAGTACGCGATTCCTATCCTAGAGCAGCAAGCCGTTTGGATTACCAGCGATGTTGCCCCAATGGCCTACATGGATACCCAGGATATTGCCAAGTTTGCCCTGCGTGCCTTGAGCGTACCCGAAACGGTGAATCGCACGTTCCCCGTCGTGGGCACCCGTGCCTGGAGTGGCTATGAGATTATTCGCCTATGTGAGCGCCTCAGCGATCGTGAGGCCAAGATTATGCGGATGCCCCTGGGTTGGCTGCGGGCGGTGCGGAAGATGGCGCGATTCTTCCAGTGGGGCTGGAACCTGAGCGATCGCCTGGCCTTTATCGAAGTCTTGGCGGCAGGGAAGCCCATGATCACGCCAATGGATAACACCTATGCCGTGTTTGGCCTTGATCCCAAGGCCACGACCACCCTGGAAGAATACCTCCAGGATTACTTCAGCCGCATCATGAAAAAGCTCAAAGAGTTGGACTACCAACAAGCCAAGGCAAGGCAGAAAAAAAATGCGGGGAAGAAGCAAGCGCCGTTTATCTAGGAGCCTGTCTCTAGCCCCCTTAATTACCCGTCCCCCCGTGCGATCGCGGCTCGGGGCAGGTGGGGGTCGAACGGGGGTTTGCCATCGGCCCTAGGGTCCTGCTCCCCAATTGCCAAATGCCCCAATCCGTGCGTCAATGGCTTAACTATTTGACGCGAATTCTGAGGTAACCTTAAGCTTTTCTTGCTGAGCGTTGCCTGTATTAATCCCTATTTGATATTCCAGAGTTGACCGTGCCTAAAGCTGGCATTATTTACAACGACGCCAAGCCCATTGCCTGCCGAGTCGCCAGGGAGGTGGAAACCTATCTTCAGGAGCATGGCTGGGACGTTCACTTGGCCACGGGCGTGGGGGGGATTTTGGGCTATTCCCAACCCGATAGCCCCGTGTGCCATACCCCCATCGATCGCCTGAATCCCCCCGGTTTTGACGAAAAAATGAGTTTTGCCGTGGTGTTAGGCGGGGATGGCACGGTCCTGTCAGCCTTTCGCCAGGTAGCCCCCTGCGGGATTCCCCTCCTCACCATCAACACTGGCCACATGGGGTTCTTGACGGAAGCCTATTTAGGCAACCTGCCCCCGATGTTAGCTCAGGTGATAGCGGGTAACTACGAAATTGAAGCCCGCAGTATGTTAACGGTTCAGGTTCTCCGGGAAGATTTTATCCTCTGGGAAGCCCTGTGTCTGAACGAGATGGTGCTACATCGGGAACCCCTGACCAGTATGTGCCACTTTGAGATTGAAATTGGTCGCCATGCCCCCGTGGATATCGCCGCTGATGGCATTATTATTTCCACGCCCACCGGGTCAACGGCCTATTCCCTGAGTTCGGGGGGACCCGTGATCACCCCTGGCGTGCCCGTATTGCAATTGGTGCCCATTTGTCCCCACTCCTTAGCCTCCCGTGCCCTCGTGTTTGCGGATACGGAACCCGTGACCATTTTCCCCGCGAACCCGAATCGCCTGGTGATGGTGGTTGATGGCAATGCTGGGTGTTATGTGCTGCCGGACGATCGTGTGCGCTCGCTACGGTCCCAGTACAACGCCAAATTTATCCGACTCCAACCCCCAGAGTTTTTCCGGATTCTGCGTGAAAAGTTAGGGTGGGGGCTGCCCCACACGGCCAAACCGTCCTCAGTGGAACTACCGTAAGGCACAATGGAGCACAGCCCCCCTGCCGGGAAACGGCCACCCCAAAACGATGAATGGATTATCTCCCAACCCCAATCCCTCTGTACTGGTGATCCAAGCTGATGAAGCCCTAGCCCAACAGATGAGCTTGGACTTGCAGGCCGCAGGCTACCAGGCAGTTATTGCCAGCACGGGCACTGAGGGTCTCCAGCAAAGCCTTGATCTCCAACCTGCCCTCATTGTGGTCGATCGCAGTTTGGGAAACGAGTCGGGCCTGAAGGTGTGCCAACGGCTACGGGAACGGGGTGTTCATACTCCCATGTTACTGCTTATGACACGGGATACCGTCGAGGATCGGATTGCCTGTCTGGAAGCAGGGGCCGATGATTATTGCCTCAAACCCTATCAGACGGAAGCTTTCCTGCAATTGTTGCAGATCTATTTGCAACCGGAGGCCAGCAGCACCGAGCAACTCCGTTTTGGCGATCTGCTGTTGGATCTGGCCACCCGGCGGGCTTTTCGCAATGGTCGCACGATCGACCTGACGATGAAGGAATTTGAACTGCTCAAGTATTTAATGGAAAATCCGCGTGAAGTCCTGACCCGTGACCAAATCCTGGAAAATGTCTGGGGCTATGACTTCATGGGCGAGTCCAACGTCATTGAAGTCTATATTCGCTACCTGCGCCTCAAAATTGAACAGGAAGGGGAAAAACGCCTGATCCAAACGGTGCGAGGGGTGGGTTATGTGCTCCGGGAAAGCTAGGTATTTCGCTCACGCGACTGCCCGGCTAGTTCTATGAAAACTTCATGAACCTGGCCTTAATCGGGCTGAAATGCCAGGATCTCTGGATAGAAACTTTATATGAATCCTCCGGGGAAACAGCAGATTTTCAGTCTAGTGGGATAAAGGCAGACTGCCCCTGACTAACCTGCTGCGCTTGTGGGTCTTAGTGCAGTCCTCTGTACAACCCTCTGGGCAACCCTCTGGGTAACCTACAGTTTGCCCAACTGGCCCCACCAACCCCAACCCGTGATTGGACCACCTATGGTAGCCGCTTCCCCGTCTCTCTTAACAAACCGATATACCAAGGCCAGGGTTAACCTAGCTTTTGGGGGGCAAGTTGCCCCTGCTCTGGATACAACCCAAATTTTTTATCTCATTGATAGTTATTTGCCTTTTGAGGTGTGCCTGCATTATCAGTTATTGCCACTAGGGGTCGATCGCGATCGGGTACATTTAGGCATGGTTGATCCCCACGATCGCAGTGCCCTAGAATATGCGGTGCGGATGGCCCAATACTGGAACTATCGGCTCATTCCCAAGCCCATTTCCCACGACAGCCTTCATACCCTCCTGTCGGCCTATCTCAATTTTATGCAACTTGAGGGACCTACCGCCTATCAAGAAAAGTTGCGTCTAGCGAGCCAAGTTACCCAGGGCCAATCCGGGCTTCACCCCGCCCACCGGGCTAGTTCTATCGCTCCCGTTCCTGTTCCTCCTGCTCCCCCCCAACCATGGTGTTGATTAACGACGAAACGCTGATTTTAGATGAAGCAGAATTGATGGCGATCGAGGCCAATGCGTCTGCCGTCCTGCCTCTGTCAGGACACACGCCCGCCGCCGTTAGCCAACCCCTTCT
>NZ_JBRCAD010000224.1:0-13617 GCF_053493415.1 Trichothermofontia sp.
GGTATGGGTGGCGTCAGGGAGGGGCAACACTAGGCTGGGTAAGGGCTAGGGGCAGGGCGTGACTGTACTGGCTCAGCACACTTTCTGATAGCCTGCTAATGGCTCATTCCTGTCATGCTGCCTCACAGTCGCGCAGCCGTAGCCCCAGCCGCCAGGGCGAATTCAGACGTTAATTGCAGAGGTAAACTGATGGCACTCACTCCGGATACGCGTAATGGTCGTCTCCTGGGCACCAATGGTGACGATAACGAGACCCTATCCCCGGATCAGTTGAATCCCTATCCTAGGGGGGTCTGGCTCCTGGGCGGGAATGATACCCTGCGGGGAGCGGGCAGCAGCGAGTTGATGTTTGGGAATCAGGGAGCCGATCGCCTCTTTGGCGGTGATGGCAACGATCGTATCCTCGGCGGCAAGGATAATGATTTGATCGCTGGCGACGGGGGGAACGATATTCTGCGCGGTGACCTTGGCAATGACAGCCTGGAGGGGGGACCGGGTAGCGATACGTTGCGGGGTGGCAAGGGCAATGACAGCCTCTTTGGCGGTGGGGGTAACGATATCCTCGTGGGCGACGATGGCGTCGATACCCTCAACGGCGGGCTAGGCAACGATACCCTGGTGATTCTCGATCGCAAGGCTAGCTTTGATCTGGATCAGGTCGATCGCTTCTTTTTTACACCGGGTGAAGATGTGTTTGCCCTGACGGGTGAGGTGAAGTACCCAGACCTACGGTTTGAGGGTGGGTTTAACTTTGGTGGGGGCAGCGCCACGGATACGGTGATTCGCGATTTTGATGGCAGTGCTTTGGCGATCGTGTTTGATATCCGGCCCAATGACTTTATCGCCGCAGACTTCATCAATATCTCGGATGAGGTTCTCAATTCCCTGGGACGCTTTACGATTTAGAAGACCAGCGAGGGAAACCAGGAAGGAGCGCCGCGTGTTAACCAGATGGAGACGGATAGGATTTGGCATGGGGCTGGCGGTATTAATGGGGTTGCTCAGTTGGCTGGGGGGGTTTGGGGATGGGTTGATGGCCCCCGCTCTAGCGGCTGATTATCCCCAGGGGGCTGCGGTGGCGGTGGCCCAGTTCGCTGAGTTAACCGATACGGACGGGGAACGTCTCTTTCGCCAAGCGTTTAAAGCCCTGCAAGCGGGCGACTTAGCCAGTGCCGATCGTTATTTCAGTGAGGCGATCGCCCAATTCCCTGATCATCCAGCAGCGTGGAGCAATCGCGGCAATATCCGGATTGCCCAAAATCAACTAGAAGCGGCGATTACCGACTATAACCGGGCGATTGAGCTAGCCCCCGATCTGCCCGATGCCTACCTCAATCGGGGGATTGCCCTAGCGGGGTTGGGCCAATGGCAGGCGGCGATCGCTAACTATAACCAGGTCCTGAGCCTGAATCCTCAGGATGCCGATGCCTACAATAATCGCGGGAATGCCTACGCGGGTCTAGGGGACTGGTCAGCCGCGATCGCGGACTACCAACAGGCGATCGCGCTCAAGGCTACCGATATTACGGCCCAAACTAATTACGCCTTAGCCCTATACCAAACCGATCGGGCTGGCGAGGCCCTGCAAACCCTGCGGCGGCTCGTGCGCAAATATCCCAACTTCGCGGATGCTCGTGCGGCGCTCACTGCCGTGCTGTGGGCACAAGGGCAACAGGGAGAAGCGGAAAGTAACTGGGTGGCGGTGGTAGGGCTTGATCCGCGCTACCAAGATTGGCAATGGGTGCGATCGATCCGGCGGTGGCCGCCGGCAATGGTTGCGGCGCTAAAGCAGTTTTTGCAGTTAAGGGAGGAACGGTGAGAGGAGAGAGGAGAGAGGGTTTTGGCGGTAGGGGCGGGTTGCACCCAACGTGTTCGGAGCAACGGCTTGTCCTGATAAACCCGCCCTGAAACATGGCGGTAGGGGCGGGTTGTACCCAACGTGTTCGGAGCAACGGATCGTTCTGATAAACCCGCCCTGAAAAATTTTTGATTTTTGATTTTTGAATTAGGGATGTCGGGATAGGCGATCGCGAAAAGCCTGAATCGCCCGGTCATAGCGATCGCCCGCCACCCAGGCAAAATCATTATGTCCTGCCCCCTCCACCCAGAGGGCTTGCTTGGGATCTGGGGCAGCGGCAAAGAGGGCCTGGCCATGCCAGAAGGGGATCACCTCATCCTGGGTCCCGTGCATGATCAGGAGCGGGGCGGTGACGTGTCGCAAACGTGCCCGGTTTGGAAATTTATCAAAGGGCAGAATGGGGATGGGGACCGCCACCCGAAAGATCGACACAAAGGTGCTTTCCAGGATGACGCCTCCCAAAGGGTAACGACTGGCTAGGAACAGGGTCGGGCCGCCCCCCACCGATCGCCCATAGGCAATAATCTGGCCGGGGGGAATCTGGGCAACCTGGGTCAGGTAATCATAGGCGGCAACGATCGCCTGTTCGGCATTGCCAACGGTGGGCCGACCGGGGCTAAGGCCATAGCCGGGATAATCATAGGCAAAGACAGCAAATCCTAACTGGTGCAGGCGATCGAAGACCGGTTGTTGCTGGCCGAGGTCTTCGGCATTACCGTGGCTGTAGAGAATCGTATAGGTAGCACCGGGCTGGGGCAAATAACGGGCGGCTAGGTGGGTGTCGTTGGGCATGGGGACCCACACCAGTTGGCCCTCATCGCCATAGGTGGCGGGCGGCGGTAGGAAAATTTGGCGATCGGTGAACAACCACGCCCATAGACACAGGGCACCATAGATGAGCAGCCCCGAACTCAGAAGCCGCTGCCAGGAGAAGTCACCAATGAGGAGTTGTTTCCACATGGCTTAGCCCCTCTCCGTCTCAATGGTGATCACCTTTGTGCGCGTTGTGCTGCCCTGGTGAATCGCGATCTGGGATTTAGCAACCTGAAAGTAATCGGCCAAAACTTGAATCAGTTCTTGATTGGCTTTCCCCGCGATCGGGGGAGATTTGAGATGAACAGTGAGACTTCCATCGGCTTGCGCCGTCACCTGTTGCCGCTTGGCACTCGGTTTAACCTTAACCTGTTTCTTCATGGTGCCGGGGTGTGTTTGACCGGAATCTCGATCGTAAAGCTGGTTCCTTCCCCAGGGGTTGAGTCACAGTAAATCCAGCCCCGGTGCTTTTCGACAATGATTTGGTAACTGATCGACAGGCCCAAGCCAGTTCCCTGCCCCACGGGTTTGGTGGTAAAAAATGGATCAAAAATGCGTTCGCGCACCGACTCTGGTATGCCAACTCCGTTATCCTGAATGGTAATTTTAACGACCTCGCAGGTTGGCATGGCCGCTGCTACCCCCAGCTTGGTGGTGATCTTAATCCAACGGGGATCGGGACGATCGGCCACGGCATCGATCGCATTACTCAAGAGATTCATTAACACCTGATTAATCTGGCTGGCATGACACTCCACCTTGGGCAGCTCGCCATAGTCTTTCTGGAGCTGAATTCCCCCCAGGCCCCCTTGGGTTTGAGTTGGCCTTGCAAAATTAACAGCGTACTATCGATGCCATCGTGCAGATCAACGGGTTTCAGCTCGGCCTCATCCAGCCGCGAAAAGTTGCGGAGCGATAAGACAATCTCGCGAATTCGCTCCGTCCCAATCTGCATGGAACTCAAGAGTTTGGAAAAGTCATCCAGCACAAATTCGAGATCGATCGCTTCGATATAGGCTTGTAGCTCTGGGGCGGGGGTTGGGTAGTGGTGCTGATAGGCCTGAATCAGTTGTTGTAGAGCATGGAAATAGCTGTTGGCATGGGTTAGGTTGCCATTGATGAAGTTAATGGGGTTATTGATCTCGTGGGCAATACCGGCCACGAGGTGCCCCAGGCTTGACATTTTCTCGCTTTGAATGAGTTGCAACTGGGTTTTTCGTAAATTCTCCAGGGTTTCCGTTAATTGTTGGGCGTGGGTTTGGGCTGCCGTTGCTGCCGCACGGGTTTGGGCATGGAGTTCGACCTGATCCATTGCAATCGCCAGTTGGGTGGTAATTGCCTGAAGCAACCGCAATTCATCCGCCTGCCAATGGTGGGGATAGCTATGGCCACAGACGATCGCCCCCAGTTGCCCTGAGCGCGTTTCGATGGGGACCAGCAGTTGGGCTGTCATCCCCCAGGTTCGCAGTACTGCCTGAAGTCCCGGCTCTAGGGTCGTCGCCTGGGCCAGATCCGTTACCTGGAGTACCTGATACTGGGTCAGGTAGGGCCATAAACTCGCAATTTGGGCCGGGGAACACTCTCCCACCAAACTGGCCAATTCCTCATGCTTGTCCTCATGGGTAACCGCCAGGACCCCGTGGGGTGGGGGCGTATCGGCAGCATCCGTAGTCGTTGCCCAGCCCCAGAGGAAATAACAGCGATCGAGGTTAAACAATTGCCGCACCTCGCGAACGGCCACCGCTAAACTCGTATCAATGTCGAGGGGCGCATTGCGAATTTGCTGCGACAGCCGTAACAGTAGGTTCTCGCGTCGTGCCATCAGATCAACGAGGGTGGCAGAGGGTGCCGCTGTGATTGCTCCAGTGGGATGGGGCAAGCGATTACTAAACAGAGATGGCTTCGTACCAGCATCCGTGACGGCCATCGCGATCGCGGGTGTGGGTCTGGCATTGCCGACTTTGGGGCTAGTCATTGCTCGATCGCTCACTGAGGGGAATGTCACTGTTGCCATCTGTTTCTATAACAATGGCCAAATGTATCAGGACTATACGAAGACTAGGCAATAAAAGTGAAGAAACTGTAAAGACGCGGAGAAACCCCGATCGGGGCTGGTGGGGCTATGCCCGTGCCGTGGGCAGGCCCTGGTCTAGCGGCAGGCGCAACTTAATCCCCTCGGAAGGCTGACGCAAGGCAGCGGCAGGCTCAATCCTGGGGCGGCGGAATCTCGATGCCTTTAGCGCAGTGGGGATATCAATTCGTCTAGCATGGGGAAACATCTCTCGCCTGCCCTTATCGTTGCTCTATGCGTCAATCTCGTCTGCGTAAACTGGTTGAATACCTGCGGCCCCATTGGTTCCGCACGAGTTTGGGGATCGGATCGCTGCTGCTAGTGAATGCGATCGGCGTTTACATTCCCCTGCTGATTCGCGACGCGATCGACCAATTGCAGGCTGATTTTCGCTTTAGCCGTGTGGGGTTTTATGTGGGCGTTATCCTGGTGTTGGCCTCGGTGATGTGGTGCATTCGTATGGTTTCGCGCGTGGCGATTTTTGGGGTGGGGCGGCAGGTAGAATTTGACCTGAAACAGCGCATCTTTGAACATTTACTCACCCTGGAACCGGCTTATTTCCCACAAAATGCGATCGGGGATCTCATCAATCGTGCGACCAGTGATGTCGATAATATTCGGCGTTTGCTGGGGTTTGCTGTCCTGAGTTTAGCCAATATCGTTTTTGCCTATGGCATGACCTTGCCGCTCATGTTGCTGATCGATGGGCGTTTGACCTTATTGGCGATCGCAGTTTACCCACTGATGCTCATCCTGGTACAACTCTTCAGCCATCGCTTGCGGGATGAACAGCAGGCCGTGCAGGAAGAACTTTCAGACCTGAGTACCTTGATCCAGGAAGATGTCAGCGGCATTAGTGTGATTAAAATCTATGCCCAGGAGGAGAACGAACGGCAAGCCTTTAGGACACAAAACCAAGCCCTTCTGAAGGCCAATTTATCCCTCGCCCGCACCCGAAATATTTTATTTCCCCTCTTGGAAGGTTTAGCGAGTGTTAGCCTGTTGCTATTGCTCTGGTTAGGCACAACGATTATTAGCCCCGCAACCCCTGTTGCTCCTGGTAAAATTAGCGTGGGGGATTTTGTGGCGATGCTGCTCTATGTGGAACGACTGGCCTTCCCCACTGCCCTACTGGGCTTTACGATTACGGTCTACCAACGAGGAGAAGTGAGCATTGATCGCATTGAGTCGATCCTGACGGTTGAACCCCAAATTCGCGATACGCCCACCGCGATTGCCCTGCCCCTTGAGCAGGTTCGCGGCGAGTTACGCGCCCAACATTTAACGTACCGCTATCCCGGCAGTGCGCAGCCAATCTTAAACGACCTGAGCTTTACGATTCAAGCGGGGGAAACCGTGGCGATCGTGGGGCCGATCGGTTCTGGTAAATCGACCCTTGCTAATGCTTTCCCCCGTTTGTTGGAGATTGCGCCTAACCAGTTATTTCTGGATGGCTACGATATCACCCAACTTCGGTTGTCAGACCTGCGACGGGCGATCGCCTATGTGCCGCAGGAAAGTTTTTTGTTTAGTGCGACGGTGAAAGATAATATTTGCTATGGCGCACCGAATGCCGAACAATTGGACATTGAATATGCGGCGAAGCAGGCCCAAATCCATGCCGAAATTTTGAATTTTCCAAAACAATATGAAACCTTGGTGGGAGAACGGGGGATTACCCTATCCGGCGGACAACGCCAGCGGACGGCCCTCGCCCGTGCCTTGTTAGTGGATGCGCCGATTTTGATCCTGGATGATGCCCTGTCGAGTGTGGATAATCAGACGGCAACCGAAATTCTGCGTAACCTTTCCACTGGGACCGATCGCAAAACGGTGATCTTTATTTCCCATCAACTGTCGGCGGCAGCAATGGCCGATCGTATTTTTGTCATGGATGAGGGGAAAATTGTGCAAATTGGGACCCATGCTGAATTATACGATCGGCCTGGTTTATACCGTTCACTCTGGGATCGGCAAAAGCTAGAAGCATTATTAACCTGATGCGGGGGTCAGAAAATGGGCCGACCGGGTCAAAGGGGGACCTAAAGGAGAGGCAATGCCAAAGTGGCTATCGATCGTGGGGATTGGCGAGGATGGACTCGCGGGGGTTAGCCCCGTGGGGCGATCGCTCTTGGCTCAGGCCAGCGTGATCGTGGGGGGCGATCGCCATCTGGCCCTGTTACCCCCCGACGATCAGCGGGAAAAACTCCGCTGGACGGCCCCGATCGCCGACTCCGTACAGCACATCCTTCAGCGTCGGGGGCAGGCCGTGTGTGTATTGGCCAGTGGCGATCCCATGTGCTACGGCATTGGGGTGACCCTGAGCCGCCAGATTCCCGTGGCCGAAATGACGATTGTTCCTGCTCCCTCTGCCTTTAGCCTTGCCTGTGCCCGTCTGGGCTGGTCACTGACTGAGGTTGAGACCCTCAGTCTCTGCGGACGCGATCCGGCCCTCTTAAATGCTGTGCTTTACCCCGGTGCCAGAATCCTGCTTCTCAGCGCCGACAGAACCACACCTGCTATCGTCGCTCAATGCCTGACCCGCCAAGGTTACGGCGACAGTCAACTCACGGTTCTGGAACGCCTGGGTGGCCCTTATGAACGCATCACCGCAGGCACCGCTGCCACCTGGACAACGCCTGAGCTTGCCGATCTCAATACGATCGCCCTGACGCTAACCGCCGCGCCCGCTGCCCCAGGTCCGCTGTCCTACCCTCCCCACACCCCTGGCCTCCCTGATACGGCTTACTACCACGATGGCCAACTCACCAAACAAGAAGTTCGCGCCGTTACGCTAGCTGCCCTTGCGCCCTTACCGGGACAACTGCTGTGGGATGTGGGGGCAGGCTGCGGCGCGATCGCGATTGAATGGCTGCGCAGCGATCGTCGGTGCCGCGCGATCGCCATTGAGCAGCACCCTACCCGTTTGCAATATATTGCCGATAATGCTAGTGCTTTAGGGGTTCCCCATCTCCACGTTGTGGCTGGCGAAGCCCCAGGTGCCCTCCAAGGCCTACCCGAACCCGATGCCATTTTTATTGGGGGTGGACTGACCACACCTGATTTGCTAGAAACTTGCTGGCGATCGTTGCGGGCTGGTGGTCGCCTAGTGGCTAATGCCGTCACTGTTGAGAGTGAACAAGTGCTTTTTCAGGGGCGTGAGCGGTGGGGCGGCAACCTAACCCGGATTGCGATTCAGCGGGCAGAACCCGTCGGTAAATTTTGGGGCTGGAAGGCAATGGCACCAGTGACGCAATGGATTGTGGTGCAGGCAGGTTGCCCTCACGGAAGATGGCCATGAAGAAGTCTACCGCATGTCCATACCTGGTGAGGGACAGACAAGGGGCTGAAGCCTCTTGTTTATAAGGCTTGACAGGACTGCATTAAAGAGGGAACGGCTGTAGTACCCAAATGGGCAGGTCTCAGGCGGCTACCTTACCCTGAAGGCAGTTGCTAGGATCACTGGCTACTTGTCTCGCTGCCCCCAATCCTAGCCTAGGCAATGACTATCTAGCCTCTAGCTTATGTCATCCTCAAGTTAGCTCTCCAGTCTGAATAAGGCGCTTTTTCTGTGTGAGCGACGATGATGACTAAACCAATCAAGCAATCACCACCAATCGGCTACCGACTGTTGGGGCTGGCTTTGCCCGTGATGGCCCAATCCCAACTGCAAACGCTATTGGTATTGGTAGACCAGATGTTCTTGGGGCATTATGGCACCGAAGCATTGGCGGCGATGCGGTTGGTGCTTGCCTTGTTTTGGGTGGTGATGAGTCTGTTATCGACCTTTACCGTTGGCGCAGTTGCTTTGGTGGGACGAGCGATCGGGGCGCAGGACACTGTTTTAGCCGTGCTGACCGCGCGAGTCAGTCTGGGGCTGGCCCTAGGGGGAGGCAGTATCGCGACCCTGGTGAGTGGGGTGAGTCTGGCGGGTATTGTCAATCTGTTTCCTGGGGTTGAGCCAGCCGTCCAAGCTGCTGCCTACCAGTATTTGCAGATCGTCGCACTTGTGTTGCCCATCCACTTATTGGCGATGACGCTCGCCGCCCTGATTCAAGCCGCAGGTAATACCCGCATCCCCTTTCTCGTGGCGCTCTTGGCGAATAGCGTCAACCTTGGCTTGGATTATGTGCTCATTTTTGGTCATCTGGGTTTGCCCCGTTTGGGAATGCGGGGGGCTGCGATCGGGAGTGCGGTGGCAATCGTGATCAATGCCAGTTTGCTGGGTTGGGTCCTCTGCCGTGGCGTGGGTATGCTGAAGTTATTGGCACCTATGGTTAAGCGAGCGGCGGCGCTAGGGAATTATCGTGCGGTGTTGCAACGCCTGGTCCGGCTATCGCTGCCAGTGCTGGGTGAGCGGCTAGTCCGGGGGGCGAGTTACTTAGGGTTTACCGCGATCATCACGGGGTTGGGGGCCGTGGCAATGGCGACCCATACGGCGGTCGTTGGGATTGAGGAGTTCAGCTATGTGGCCGCCGAGGGGGTGGGGGTGGCAGTGGCAGTTATCGTCGCGCAGCAATTGGGGGCGCAGGCTCCTGCGGTGGCCTTGCAGAGTGTATGGGTGGGGATGCTGGGGGCGATTAGCTTATTAGCGGGTATCGGCCTACTCTTTCTGATGGCGCCCACGGCTTTGTTGGGACTCTTTAGCACGGATACGCGTCTCTTGGCCTTGGGCGTACCGTGTCTGGCGATCGCGGCGATCGCCCAACCGTTTATGGCGGGGGCGATCATCCTGGAGGCGGCGTTACGGGGGGCCGGGGCGACGCGCTTAGCCCTGCTGATTACCCTCCTCGGTTGGTGTGTGGTGCGCTTACTGACGACGAGTCTCTTTGTATTTGTCTGGGACTGGGGCTTGTTGGGAGTTTGGTGGGGGTCTACCTGCGATTGGGTGGTACGTTTTGTGGTGTTAGTGATAATTGTCTATCGCACGCGTTGGTATCAAGTTTCTATCTGACGACAAGGCGCTTTAACTGAATCGGTGTGCGGCCCATTTCCGAATCGATTGCCATCGATCAAACATTCAGAACTTCATTGGAATACAGGAGCAAGAATTGTGAATATTACAACCCGCACCGGTTTAGTTGGCTTTTTCTTAGCACTTTCCACGCGCCAAGTTTCAGGAGCCGTCGCGGCAACCACCAGCCCCGACACCGACACACCTGTGTCTAGGTACCCCCCCAACTGGTGGGCGGAGGCGCTGATCCCGATCGATTGAGGAGTCGGAAATGCCCACGGCACAGAACTAGTGCTTAGTCAATTAATTATTGACGGGTAAATATCCCCTAGGATATCGATTTAATATAACATTTGTGGATTTGCAACCCGTCATTATTTTTTTGACTGAACACTAGAAAGGCTGGGATTGGCAAGGACAAGACCGCTATCGGCTTGGATGCGGTATCTGACCTTCATCGCCTTCCAGGGCGATCTCCTGGCCAAGCCTCTACCCCTGACTCACCGCTACTAGCAGAAAAAATGGACTTGCGATGGAATTGTTAGAGCACTTCGTTCTTGGTTTGGCCAGTTCATTAGCCCTGATTCTGGAAGGCATCTCAGTATTCTGCATTTTGGTCGGGCTAGTGACGACCCTACAACTCGCGGTCAAGCAGCGGTGGGGTCGCTATTTTCACAACTGGCGCATCGCCCGCGATCCAGAGATGTCCCTGGCCAAAGTCAGGCTCAATTTTGGCCTGTGGCTCTCGTTGGCCCTAGAGTTTCAGTTGGGGGCCGACATTGCCAATACGACCATTGCTCCGTCCTTAGAAGCCCTGGGCAGTCTGGCTCTACTAGCGGTGATTCGGACGTTTCTCAATGTGTTTTTGGCGCGGGAGTTAGAGGCGGAAAAGGCGGCTCTTTATCTCGCCCAACAACCCCCACCTAGCCCAGAGTTATTCTCCTAGTGTCTCAAATTAGTATCTAAAACCGTGCTACCTCTTCCCTCGCCACCCGATCCTAATCCCTATAACCTCGCCAACGAACTGGCTAAGGAGCGCACCCGCGCCGCTGCCGATCGCACGCTGATGGCCTGGATTCGCACGGCCTTGTCGTTGATTGGCTTTGGCTTTGGTATTCCCACGATTGTTAAAACGATCGAAGCGACCCGGTTGGGCGATCGCATCAGTTTCCATCCCTGGGCCAATGGCATTGGTTTGCTATTTATCAGCATTGGCATTTTTGCGATGGCTGCGGCGCTGAAGGAGCATCGCCAAATTGTGGCCCGCATCCAGAGCGATCGCTATGTGTACAGTAGCTCAAACACCGCCGAGTACGTGGGGATC
This sequence comes from Trichothermofontia sp., assembly GCF_053493415.1. Taxonomy (NCBI): domain Bacteria; kingdom Bacillati; phylum Cyanobacteriota; class Cyanophyceae; order Leptolyngbyales; family Trichocoleusaceae; genus Trichothermofontia; species Trichothermofontia sp. The sequence goes on from NZ_JBRCAD010000224.1 coordinate 11,021, forward strand.
GCCTTGCTGGCGGTGGGGGTGCTGAGTTTTCTCGGCATTTTCCTCAAAGCGCTAGGGCGTTAACCGCTCATTGCTCTAGGTCTGCTTTCTTCTGTTCCATGATGAACTTTTTCCCTTGCCGGGATGGTTGCTTAAGCATTCCGATTGAGAATGATGCGAGCGATCGCCGTATTGCCAGCGGTGGTGACGATCGCCCGTCGCTTCCAATTGGCCTAGACTGACTGGCCCGATCTGGTCGTTTGCGATCGGGCCACTGGCTCAGTTTTAGTTGCTGTACAACTGCCGGATTTCGTCGAGGGAGTTGGCCGTCAGTAAAGCTTCCTGGATGGCTTGCAGGGTTGCCACTGGCTCGATCGTGCGAATTTCCGGCAGCAGTTGTGAACCCGCCTCCCCAAACCGCAACTGAAGGGCGACAGCGATACCGGCAAGCAACCCATCGCGGAGGCCCTGCTGTTGTCCTTCCTGCCTTCCCTGCTGCAAACCCTCTTCCTTAGCCATGCGTTCGAGGCTGGTGACGTAAGGCATGTTGGTTTCCTCCTGATAGCTATAGATTTCTTGCCAGAAGCTTTTCTCTAAGTCTTGGGGCAGTTGGATTACCCAGTCGATGAACCGCAGGAGATTGATGACATCGGTACGCGCGAACCCTTTCTGGTAGAGTTGTTTGGCGAGAGTCAGTTTCCACCGCTGACGATCGCCCAGATCCTTGCGGGTCTCCTTAGCTTTGAGATGGGCCATGACGACGATCGCAAAGGGATTGATGGATTGCTCCAGCGCCGCCCAGTCCTGTCCATAGTCTAGCAGTTTGACGATCGGGAACCGGAAGTCGATCTGACAATTCCAGAGTTCACTATTGAACAAGTTGGGTCGCCAGTTGGGGTTGTCATCGCCCAGGACGGCGAGGCTGGCAACGGGAAGGTTGTAGCGGTCGCGCAGGCGATAGTTGTAGACAAACATCCGTTCCGAAAAGGCATCTTCATCCGTGTTTTGTAATTCCAGATGAATCAGGACCCAGGTTTGCTGGCCACTGTTGCGCCAGACCTTGACCAGTTTATCGGCAAGGCGACGACCCAGTTCCGCATCACGCACGATTTGTTGGAGTTCGTTATCCAGGAATTCGTAGCCTTTGGACCAGTCAATATCGGCATAGATAGAGGGGAAGAAAAAGGCAATAAAGTCGGTGAAATAGGTCTCTAGAATGTCCTTCCAGGGACCATCGTAATCGGTGCGGGTTTCGGTCATGAGGTATGGGTGGGTGTCTCCGAGTCTATTCTATCCTTGGTCTAATCGCTTGTACGAGCAAATCATCTTGAGCCGCTGCTGTTTCTCTTGGTACAATTTCGATTTGCTGAATCTGAAACCCAACTGCACTCATTTCTGACACAATTGCATCAGGCATGCCAATATAGCGAATAGCAATACCTTCTGGGTTGATTAGGCAGCGTGAAATTGGATCAAAATGATGATGTGTTGTCTGGTTGTCGTTAACTTCTCCACACATGGTCTGCACAAAAAAGCAGCCGCCTGGTTCGAGAATCCGATAGATATTGGCTAAACAACGCTGCCGATCGCTACCGATAATACAGTGTAAGCACAGCCCATCAATGACCAGTTGGAAGAACTGATCGGTATAGGCTGATAAATCAATAACATTCCCGATTGTGAAATTGACAGTTGTGGCTTGTTGGGTCGCTTTTTCAGTTGCCCAAGCAATGGCGGTTGGCGCAATGTCGATGCCATAGGCAGCAAATCCTTGTTGAGCCAGAAAGATGGCTAAATCGCCAGTGCCGCAACCGAGTTCAAGCAGGCGACTGCCTTGGGGAATAGCGAGGGTCTGAATCAGGTTGAGGATACGCGGGCGTAAGGTTTGGATATGATCTGCCTCGCTTGTCCAACCAAATCGTCCTTCCGCTTTGTACTTTTGGTAACCCCAGTCATGGCTCAAGTAATCTGTTTTCACAGTCATTGTTTGAGCTAATTGAGCGATTGCTAGCTCATTTTAATTGCAGCTTACCCCTGACTGGGGGCCGTGGGGGATGTTCGCAAGGTCATCGCTGTCTGAGAGAATGGGGGTATTGCTTGTGGTTGTTGCGATGGAATCTGTCCCTGCCCGCCTTGTTTTGGTTTGCCAGCAGCGTACTTGTCGCAAGCAGGGAGCGGTGAATGTGTTGGCGGCTTTGCAGCGGTATGTGTTGCCCGATGTGCAGATTCAGGCGAGTGCGTGTCTGGGGCAGTGTGGCAATGGGCCGATGGTGCGGGTGTTGCCGGAGGATATGTGGTATTGGCGAGTGCAGGTGGCAGAGGTGCCCGATATTGTTGTGCAGCATTTGCGGGGTGGACAGCCGGTCAAGGCAATGTTGTACCCCAAGTATCATGCGCGGTGCTCGATAGAAAATGATTGAATCACAAGCTCAACATGACGGGGATCACCGAAAAGGGGGAAATCCAGTCGGATACTGGTATCACCAAACATTGTCTTTTTCTCATATTGTTGGGTTGGGAAGGGGTCATGTCAGCACTACCGGCAGCACTACAGCGATTTTTACAGGAGGACCTGCGGTTGTCGGGGGCGGCGATCGCTTGGGGGCGGACGCTGAGGG
>NZ_JBRCAD010000225.1:0-8483 GCF_053493415.1 Trichothermofontia sp.
ACCATAAGGAGCGTCCACCCATAAGCATATCTAACGGTTTTACCCCTGGGGGGGATGCCGCAACCCGGTCTCTGCGGTACGATAGACACTCTACCTTAGACACTCTACCGATAGTGTAGAGATAGGGCTTTTCTCCCAACACCCCCCTAGGAGCAGTGATCATGGTCCAAGAACTTGAGCGCACCCGCAAGACCGCAGGTTTTCCCCAGTCGGCTCCGACGGCGAATCCGGTGTTTTACCGCACCTACAGCCGCAAACAGGATGGGGAACGGGAGTCTTGGGATGCGGTCTGCGATCGCACGCTCCAAGGATTAGCTGAGTTGGGCCACCTGACCCCCGAAGAAGTCGCCCTGCTCAACCGACAACAACGGGCGATTCATGCCCTCCCCTCTGGCCGCTGGCTCTGGGTGGGGGGCACGAACTGGATTCAGCAACCGGAAAACTTCTCCGGAGCCTACAACTGCACCAGTACCAACGTCACTGACTGGCGGGCGTTTGGGCTGATGATGGACCTGGCGATGATGGGCTGTGGCACGGGTGCGGTGTTGGAGCCGAAATATATTGAGCAATTGCCCCCCATTCGCAATGTCCTTCAGGTCAAACTTCAGGGCGAGGTGGGCCGTGTCCCCGTGAGCGATCGGCGTGAGGAAACCGAGGTCGAGATCACGGGGCAGCAGGTGGTGATCACCGTGGGCGATAGCCGCCAGGGTTGGGTTAAGTCCTATCAATCGCTGCTGGAACTCTCAACCGACGATCGCTTTACCGGCAAAGTCGAGGTCATCGTTGATCTGAGCCATGTGCGTCCAGCCGGGGAACCGTTGCAGGGCTTTGGCGGCGTTGCCAACCCAATTAAGTTGTCGGATATGTACCAGCGTTGCGCTCGCATTCTTAATAAAGCCGTTGGTCGCCAATTGACTTCAGTAGAGTGTTGTTTGCTCATTGATGAAGCGGCGGTGACGATCGTGGCCGGTAACATTCGGCGTAGTGCTGGGATGCGCCAAGGGGACAGTGAAGACGAAGCGTTTGCCAACGCTAAGGCCAATCTATGGCAGCAGGATGAGGCGGGCAACTGGCGGATTGATCCGGAGCGGGATGCCCTGCGCATGGCCAACCATACCCGTGTTTTCCACCACAAACCCACCGAAACCGAGTGCATTGAAGCGGTGCGGAAACAGTTCTATTCCGGTGAGGGTGCCATTCAATATGCCCCGGAAGCGATCGCCCGTGCCAATATCGATTTACTGCACACGCCTGACCTCAAACAGGAATTCCTAGAAATCTATACCTCTCTGGGAGCAGAAGAGGCGAAGCGATGGCTAAAACACTATCGGCCAGAGATGCCTGACAATGAAATCGAGCATCGTTTGCAGCGTTATGCCCTCAATCCCTGCGTCACCGCCGACACCTGGGTGCACACGGGCGAGGGTCCCCGGCAGGTTAGTCAATTAATCGGCGTACAACACAGCACCTATGTTAATGGTGAGCTATTCAGTACCACGCCTGCTGGTTTCTTTTACAGTGGGACGAAACCCGTCGTAAAACTACAAACGCAAGAGGGCTATACCCTGCGGTTGACAAACAATCATCGGCTGCTCAAGGTCACTGCCCAAACCCAGAAGCGGCAATATACCGAATGGGTTGAAGCGGCTACCTTGCAACCGGGCGATCGCATTTTGCTGCACAACCATCGGGGGCTGCAACCGTGGGAAGGAGCGGGTGACTTTGAGTCGGGTTGGCTACTGGGCTGTTTAATCAGTGAGGCTAGCCTCCTAGCAACTGCTGGGCACGTAGGACACGGTGCATCCACAGCGAATGCTTCAACCCTGGTAGAACCTTGGAGGAAAGCGATCAACTTAACCGATCTCGCCGTTGCCTATGGCATTGACCCGGTTAGTCAGACGATAACTCCCCTGGTTGAGCAAGGAAGTTATGCCTTCTATCGAGGGTTCTTGCAGGCAATCTTTGATGCTGATGCTCAGGTGAAAGTGAGTCAAGGGCAAAGCGTTAGCATTTGCCTACAGCAGACCAACTTGTTTAACCTAAAAGCTGTCCAGCGAATGCTTGCTAGGTTTGGGATTATTGCACGCCTAGTTGATCAAAATCAGCACTACGAGCTAGTTATTCTTGGGGATAATCTTGACTACTTCCAGCAATGGATTGGTTTTCAAACTGTCCAGAAATCAGAACACCTTCACCAGGCTTTGGTGAATTATCCGTGTTCGCTGAATTGCAATAATTCTGAACGCTTTAGTGTCACTGTTGCCACAATTAGCCTGGATGGTATAGAACCGGTTTATGACTGTACTGTACCGGGACCAGCGTGTTTTGATGCCAATGGCTTTGTGGCTCATAACTGTGGTGAAATTATTGGCGCAAACTTCCATTGTGTTGCAGGTGATACCTTACTGATCACTCGCGATGGCCTACATACCATTCAATCCCTAGTTGGGCAATCCGTTGAAGTTTGGAATGGACAGCGTTGGAGCCGAGTAACTCCCCTGATGACGGGGCGAAATCGGCAGCTTTACCGAGTTACTTTTGGCGATGGGACTTGGCTAGATGTAACCAGCCAGCATCGTTTCTTTGTCCAGGATCGCTTTGATAAAGATTATCTTGAAGTCACGACTGAAGAACTGAAGGGATTATTGGTAAATCACAAGTATGCCTTGCACACCGAACCGTTTGTGATTGATTACCAGGATGGCAAATTTGTTGATCCGATTTGGGCCTATACCTTAGGGCAACTAGTCGGGGATGGTTCCCTCTGTCAATCGCATGGTCGGCCTCAACTGCAACTGCGGTTATATGGTGCCAAAAGCTATCAGTCACTAGCGATCGCAGGCAAGACCTCTGGTCAATTACGCTATTATGCTGAAAACCCTGACACGCCTTGTCTACTCTACACTGGCTTTAAACCTGCATTTGATGCCGAGCAAGTTAGGCAACTGAAAACGAATGCCCATGCCTTAGAACCCTTAGCCAGTTGGCACCGTGACGGTATTTTGCATTTCATTGCAGGGTTGATTGATGCCGATGGCTCAGAAACAGGAACAGGTGGGGTTCGCCTGTACATATCAGACTATGGCCGTGCCTATCGGTTATATTTACTGTTATTGAAGTGCGGTATTCGTTCATCCATCAATCTGCAATCTAAGGCTGGTAGCAAAACGAATCTAGGCATACGCCAGCAAGATTTGTGGTATTTGCAAATTACAGATTGTGCGGCCATCCCCTGCCAGCGTGTGCAAACAGTCGGAGGCCATCCGGCTAAGATGAAGGGAAAATGGCAGATGATCCGATCAGTGGAACCACTAGCGGCACGACAGGATACATTCTGCTTCAACGAGTCAGAGTTCCATAAGGGTGTCTTTGGCGGGACGTTGACGGGACAATGCAATCTATCGGAAATTCATCTCAATCAGTTAGATCCAAGCGACTTTGAAGAACAGAAAGAAGCTTTTACCGCAGGTGCCCTCTCGGTGGCTGTTCTTCTCAACCACCAGTTCCAAGAACCGCGCTATCAATTGAGTCGGCAATTAGACCCGATCGTCGGCGTTTCCTTCACGGGCCTTTTCGATTTCTTCGTGACTGCCTTTGGGGTTGACTGGTTGCGCTGGTGGGCAGCAGGTCGTCCGGATACCCCCACAGGGTTGCAATTCCGGCAACAGGAGCAGGATTACTTAACGCGCTGGCGCGAGATCGTCCATCACACCGTCTGGGACTACTGCGATCGCCACGGGATCAAACGCCCGAATCGCTGTACTACGGTGCAGCCAGCCGGCACAAAGTCTTTACTCACGGGGGCTTCGCCCGGTTGGCATCCGCCCAAGGCCCAGCGCTTTATTCGCCGGATCACCTTCCGTAAGAACGATCCCGTTGCCCTCGCCTGTCTCGACTGCGGTTACAACGTCATCCCCTCCCAGTCGGACAAGGATGAACATGGGAATCTGCTCAACGATCCCTTTGACCCCCGCTGTACCGAATGGCTGGTTGAATTACCCGTTGAGGTGTCCTGGGCGAACCTGCCGGAGGCGGACACGATCGACATCTCGAAGTTCTCCGCCCTAGCCCAATTTGACTTCTATATGCAGGTGCAACGCCATTGGACCACCCATAATACCAGCGCCACGATCGAACTGCGGGAGCCGGAGATCGAAGCCTTGGGTAAACGCATCTACGAGACAATTCAAAACGGCGAGGGCTATATTTCCGCTGCTCTGCTAGCCCGTTTTGATGACCTGCAAACCTTCCCGCGCCTGCCCTTTGAGCCAATTTCCAAGGAAACCTACGATCGGATGCAGGCCGAAATCCACCAACGGCGAAAAACCGATGACTTCCATACCGCCTTGCAGCGCTATGACTCGGGTTATTTAACCGAAGCTGGTCCAGCAGGCTGCGACTCCGATAAATGTCTTCTGCCAGAACAGAAGTAGTCATACTCCGCCAGGTAAGTAGACCGAGGGCTAACCAATGCTAGGGTTTAAGGAGTAGAGGCGACCTGACAACGGTGTATCCACTTTGGCGGCTATCTTCCCAAACCCTCTCCCCTGGCGATCGCCAACAGCGTTGGGGTGCCTTGGCGCTCATGCTAGCTCCCCTGATGGGTGCCCCTCTCTATAACCAAGGGTTGCGCCTCCCAGGATTAGTGTGTCCCCTGCGCCATTGGACGGGGATTCCCTGCCCCACCTGTGGCCTGACCCGATCGCTGATGGCAGTTGTCCGGGGAGATTGGAACCAAGCCATAACTGAACACCTGTTTGGCCCGGTGTTATTCATTGTCCTGGTTTTAGGTGTCCTGCAAGTAGCGCTCGAACTGACCACTGGCCGCCACGTTAAGATGTTTTATCATCCGCTTGTGCGGCAATTGAGGCGCGATCGTCCCTATGTACTAATAGCATTGGGTTGCCTCTTGGGCTACTACACCTTGCGCTTGGGCTATTGGATCAGTACCGGGGAATTGGCCCAAAGCATTGGGCAGTCGCCATTAGGGCAAATGCTGGGGGTAAGCTCACCTTAGCGCACCCGTTACCCCCTCAGACAATCAACGGGACCAGCCAAGCTGCAACCACACTCAGGAGAAGGACAATTTCTAAACCCAATAAAAGCCTGGGAGTTTGCCACCCCTTGAACCCAGTCCCCGCCTGAATCGCCGACCACCACTGGGATAGATGACTGGGCCACCGTCTTGGGCTGTCCTGGTGGCGAAATCGTCTGTTAAACATAGACAGCAGTAACGGGATACCACCCACCTTGGCATTCATCAATAGGTGCAAGGCGATCGCGACGACCATAATCACCCAAGAAATTAAGTGGGCATAATACCAAGTATGATTTAATTCTCCCCTGGGTAGCCATTGTTCATCCATCATCCGGCCACTAAACAGGGCAAAGGCTAGGGCGATAAGCGCAAACGTATTGCATAAACGATTTAAGGTATACCACCAAATGGGTTTACCGATTTGGGCTAATTGAGCAAAGGAATCCGGCTGAACTAGGCGTCGCTGGCCACGATGAAATGCATAGAGGACAAAGGGAGGGAATAGCAGGAGAGTGTAGAGGCCAAAGGTGCCATGTATCCCCTCAATCTCTCGATAGGTGGGTAAGGGAATGCGTCCCCAGCGCCCATCGTAGGTGTCATATGTCCAGAAAGCCGTCAGGATAGCTACCACCAGAAATAGGCCTGTTAGCCCATGTAACAGGCGCAGCAGGAGCGGCTGATAGGGTTGAGTGGGTTTCATAGATACGATCTTACCTGTTTGTTGGCATAGGGCGATCGTCCCCAAATTAAAACCATGACTCTGGCGGCGGCTACCAAGGAACCGAAAGTTCAACCTGAAAGTGCCAATTTACTTTCTCGCATTAGTTATGTCGTTTTTAACGAATTTATCAACAACTTGGTTCAGGAGAACATGAGGCTCTCTATTTTCATTCATAGCCCGTTGTCTAAGTCTACAAATATTATGTGATGACAAGCGAAGTGGGGCAAAGCGTTCAGGAAATGCCCAGCTACACTGGGTACACTCCAGTTGGCATCCTCGAAGCATGTAGTCTTAAAGTTATTGCACTCATTCCATACTGGAACAAGGGCCTAGGTAACACTGCGATGAAAGGAATACGCCGTGAACCGGTTAGGTTAGTTCCGTCGGGAGATGGTCAGGACATAACTACTTTGACTATTCCCTGTGTCCCCAATGTAGATATTGTAGTTTCCTGGTCCCCAGTAACCCGACATTTCCAACTGGCCATTAGACATCCGATCGCGCAGGATGCAAAATCGTCCCCCCGGCCCATCCACCAAGAGCGTCACGCTGGGTGTTGCTTCCACCCGTAGGCGCAGGAAGGGAAATGCCTGGGTAAGGCGCAAGGTTTCGCTGGGTGCGCTAGGGATAAAGCCACAATCACTCTGTTGTTGACCACCCGCCGTCCCCCTTAGGGTTAAGGGATCGGGTGAATTGCCAGATATTTCAACCATACGGGCGTCCGCCCGTCCACTGCTCCCCCCCACCAGGGTCAACAGCAACACCGGTAATGTGAACGCTAATCCTAAGAACGATCGCTGCCTTTTCATAACCCCATCTCCCTTCTCACGCATACTGCTTGACGATGCAAATCGCGCTCGGTTCCCCGGATTCCAGACGCATTCCCACCCTCCTTAAAAATCCACCCGCACATGGGCAAGGCGATGGTTCCGGCCCACGGTTAAGATAACCGAACTGGGGTAACGATTGAGATATTGTTCAAGATCGGCAAATCCGCGCAGGGGGCGGCCATTGAGGGCAACCAGTTGATCCCCCGGTCGCAGGCCGATCGTGGCGGCGATCGAGCCTTGCCGGACTTGTTCCACCACCATTGTTGCTGCATTTAGGACAACCCCTAAACGGGGAGGATTGGTAGCTGCGCCATATCCTCCTGGATAGGTGGGGAAATTGGGGGTTGGGGCGATGGCCACCGGGGGACGCGGAATAGGGGACTGGATTTGGGGGCCAACGGTTCGCGGAGCGGTGGTTGGGGGTGGGGCAGCGGCGATCGCAGGATTAGCGAGGCGACCTTGCTGAGCTTGCGCCACAAACTGACGGGCCACAGTCGCACTGGTGGCAAAGCCAATCCCCGTATTCCCACCCTGATTCGCGAGGATGGCCTTGTTAACCCCAATCAATTCGCCTTGGGAGTTGAGCAATGGACCACCAGAGTTACCCGGATTCAGGACAGCATCCGTTTGGAGATCCCCATTTTGGGCAATGCGACTGAGAATTCCCGTCGTGAGCGTGCCTGATAATCCAAAGGGGCTGCCGATCGCAAACACCTGTTGCCCCACCTGAATTCCCTCACTGCTGGCCAACCGGATGTAGGGTAACCGTTCACTGGTGCGTAATTGGATCAGGGCAAGATCATTGGCAGTATCCGTAGCTAATACCTGGCCGGTGTAGCGTTGGCCATTGCTGGTTTGCACACCCACAACGCCACCCCGTGCCATGCGCACGACATGTTCATTCGTAATCACCAGCCCCTCCGGACTGATGATACTGCCGGACCCAGTGTTATTGCCCCCGATGATCGTAACGACAGCGGGGCTGGCATTCCGGTAAACATCAATATTAGTTTGCTCATCGGCCCGGAACGTGGCGGCCAAGCTGGGGGTACTCGTCACGACGCCATAGGCAGTGTTGACAAGCAGTAGGGAAGTTAGACACAACAGGGAATGCTTTAGCTTCATGGCACTTACTCAACTTCCAGGTCCAGGGCTGATTTCGATCCTAACCTAAGCCTAGAGTCAGGACGGTTAATCCCAAGCTAGGTTCCGTGCAACTTTAGAAACTGACACACACTGCCGCTAAACAGCCGATCGTGGCGGTCCCCTGTGTTCAGGCAAGGATCGTCGATCGGTGACCAGTCCTGTACCAGTCACCCTCCTGGGTAGTCGATACCCCCCTTGTAATGAAGTACTGTTGAAGTACTGTCAAGCCTTGCCAACCAGGGGCTAAAGCCCCTTGCCTGTACCTCACCCAGTATAGAAGTGCTGTAATGGCTGATTAGCCCCCACAATCCCACCCTGATCTCAGGCTGCTCGGTACTAAGTGGGACAGACAGCAAGATTGTCCCGCCCGCTCGACCAGTCGGCGATAAACAGGGTTCAGAGGAGGCTCCCTAGGGTTAACCCGGCACCCACAACAATCACCGCGATCGCGCTAGCCACGGGTAAATAGCGTTGGAACAGGCCCAAGCGGGGGCTGGGGGGCAAACGATCGAGCCATTGCCGTGCGTAAATCACCAGCAGACCCAGCCCGATCAGCACCCCTGCTAGGCCAAGGCTAAACATACTCACTAACGCCATGCCATAGGCTGCTTGATGCAGGGCGATCGCCGACAGCAACAAGACTAGGGCAGACGGGCAGGGTACGATGCCACCCGAAATCCCAAGTGCCAGGAGCGAGCGCCAGGTAACGGGCATAGCGTGGGGATGAGTATGGGGGTGGGTATGAGGG
>NZ_JBRCAD010000226.1:0-23562 GCF_053493415.1 Trichothermofontia sp.
AACTGAGCAAAATAGACGATCGCTCACCCCCACTATTCAAACCCTAACCCCTAGGCACCGCCGCGCAGCTTATCGAGGACCGTGCGATCTTCCAGGGTAGAGGTATCCCCTAGGGCCGTTTCGCCTGCGGCCATCGATCGCAGCAACCGGCGCATGATTTTGCCCGATCGCGTCTTGGGTAAGGCTTCGGTAAATTGGATCGTCGCCGGACGCGCAATCACCCCAATTTCCTGGACCACGTGTTGCTTCAATTCATTGGCTAGGGCCTCGCTCGGTTGATAACTGTTTTCTAAGGTGACAAAGGCGACGATCTCTTCCCCCTTGATCTCACTGGGTTTCCCGACCACTGCCGCTTCCGCCACCGCCGGGTGCGACACCAACGCCGACTCAATTTCCATCGTGCCCAGCCGGTGCCCCGCCACACTGATCACATCATCGACGCGGCCCATCACCCAGAAATAGCCATCCGCATCCTTACGGGCACCATCCCCCGTGAAGTAGGTGTACTGACCATTCTTTGGTGGGATTGGGTTCCAGTAGGTGCTGATAAAGCGATCGGGATTGCCGTAGACATTGCGGATCATGCTGGGCCAGGGTGAGGTGATCACCAGGTAGCCGCCCGCATTGGTTTCCACCGGATTGCCATCGAGATCGACCACATCGGCCACAATGCCAGGGAACGGTAGCGTCGCCGAACCCGGTTTCGTGGGAATCGCCCCCGCCAGCGGCGTAATCATAATGCCGCCGGTTTCCGTTTGCCACCAGGTATCCACGATCGGGCAGCGTTCACCGCCAATCACCCGGTAGTACCACATCCAGGCCGAGGGGTTAATCGGTTCTCCCACACTGCCCAGCAGCCGCAGCGATGACAGATCCCGCGCCTTCGGCAGATCTTCCCCCATCTTGATGAACATCCGAATCGCCGTCGGGGCCGTGTAGAACACCGTCACCCCATATTTCTGAATCACATCCCAGAAACAGCCCGGATTCGACGATCGCGGTGCCCCCTCATACATGAGCATCGTCGCCCCATTGGACAGCGGCCCATAGACGATATAGCTGTGGCCCGTGATCCAGCCAATATCAGCAGTACACCAGAAAATATCATCCGGTTGTAGGTCAAACACCCATTTCGTCGTCAGGTGGGTATAGAGGTTATAGCCGCCCGTCGTATGAACGACCCCCTTGGGTTTGCCCGTGGTGCCGGAGGTGTAGAGGATAAAGAGCGTGTCTTCACTGTCCATCGGTTCCGCCGGACACTCACTCGCCGCCCCCGCCTTGAGTTCATGCCACCAGAGATCGCGATCGGGCACCATATTAATATCCTGCCCCGTGCGTTGCACCACCAGCACGTGCTCGACACTGGGGACCTCATGCTCCGCGAGGGCGCGATCGACCTGCTCCTTAAGCGGGTTAATCACATCCTTGCGCCAACTGCCATCGGCGGTAACGACCAACTTGGCCTGGGCATCCTGGAGCCGTCCCGCCAACGCCTCCGCACTGAAGCCGCCAAACACCACCGTATGGGGAGCGCCAATCCGGGCACAGGCTAACATCGCGATCGCCGCCTCCGGCAACATCGGCATATAAATCCCGACGCGATCGCCCTTTTGGACCCCCAATTGCTTAAACACATTCGCCATCTTGCTCACTTCCCGGTGCAGATCGGCATAGGTCAAGGTACGCGAATCCCCCGGTTCCCCCTCCCAGATCAGGGCGGCTTGGTTACCCTTTCCCGCTTCCAGATGGCGATCGAGGCAGTTATAGGACACATTCAACTGCCCATTGACAAACCATTTCGCAAAGGGCGGTTGCCAATCCAGCACCTGATCCCAGGGCTTAAACCAGTGCAATTCCTGCTGCGCCAGCCGTCCCCAGAACCCCTCCGGATCAGTTTTCGCCTCCTCATAAAGGCGTTGATATTCTTCCAGGCTCTTGATATGGGCACGTTGGGAAAATTCAGGCGGCGGCGGAAAGATGCGAGCTTCCTGAAGCGTAGATTCGATCGTTGCCATAGGATTAACCTCAAATGCGATAGGAGATAGGGGTCAATTTTGTAGGGGCAGGTTTTACGAGAACGCTGGCGGGAAAACCATTCTTCAGATGAACCTGCCCTCCGGGGTTTAGGTGTGGGAACGGATTTTGTAGGGGCAGGTTTTACGAGAATGTTTGTGGGAAACACGTTATCCCGGTGAACCTGCCCTCCGAGATTCAGGTTTTACGAGAATCCTGACGGGAAAACAGGCATTCCGGTGAACCTGCCCTCCGAGATTCAGATAGGTCGATCGCAATCGATCAACACCAAGACACCAAGACACCAAGACACCAAGAACTCACAACTCAATCACCGCTTCCACCAAATCCGGCTTGCGGCTGAGTTTAAAACCGATTTTTTCGCAGACCCGTTGCATCGGCTTGTTTTCGGCGAGGATTTCAGCGTTAATGCGGCTAAGACCTTCATCACGGCCAATTTGCACCAGTTGCCGCAGCATTTCGGTACCCAGACCCTTGCCCTGGTAGATGTCACTGACCAACATGGCGAATTCACCTTCATTAATGCCGTGGAGTTTGCTCAGACGACCGGCGGCGAGGATTTCGTGTTGGCCCGTGTCGGGATTTTTGTAGTCGGCCACCAGGGCCATTTCGCGATCGTAGTCAATAAAGCAAATCCGGGTCAGGCGCTCATGGGCGACGCGGTGACTCAGGGTCATCAGGTGGAAATAGCGGAAATAGACACTTTGCTCCGACAGGGTTTGGTGGAATTGGGCGATCAGTGGTTCATCTTCGGGCCGGATCGGACGGATCGTGACCGGGGTGCCATCATCCATCGTCCACTGGGTGATGTACTGCACCGGATAGGGCCGGATCGCCAGTTTGGGCAGGTCGGCTTCGCTCAGATCCGGGGGGTGCAGGACAATGCGAGCATCCAGGGCCAGCAGCGGCGGCGTGGTATGGATGGCGCTGGCGCGACCCTTGTGCTTCTTCTTGCTGCGCTTTTGGGCGGTGTGGTTTTGATGGTGTAGGTGCCAGTCGGGTTGGATCAGCAGCGGGTTGATATCAATTTCCTTGATCCAGCGTTGTTCGACCACCAGTTGACTGAACCGGACCAGCAGGTTTTCCAGGGCGGTGAAGTCCACCGGGGGACGGCCCCGAATCCCCTTCAGGGCTTCGTAAATCTTGGTGCGCTCGATCATGCGCTTGGCCAGGGTGGTGTTTAACGGCGGCAGGGCGATCGCGCGATCGCTGAACACATCGATCAATTGCCCGCCTGGACCAAACAACAGGATCGGACCAAACTGGGGATCAATGCTACTGCCCAGAATTAACTCGTAGCCCTCATCCCGGATGATCATCGGCTGCACCGTTACCCCCAGGAAATCGTCCATTGAGACCGTGCCATGTTCCTCGGCTTCCTCTTGCAGATTTTCAACGATCGTTTGGTATGCTTGCCGGACAGCATCGGCAGTACTCAAGTTAAGTTGAACACCCCCAACATCGGTCTTGTGGGTAATGGTTTCCGAGTAGAGCTTCAGCACCACGGGATAGCCAATCTTCTCCGCGATCGCCACGGCCTCAGCTTCACTCCGGGCAATTTCCGTCGCCACCACGGGAATGCCATAGGCCGCCAAGAGTTGCTTGGATTCCACTTCCGTGAGCAGGGTCCGGTTTTGCTGACGCGCCTGCTGGATGAGCTGCTCAGCTACCGTGCGATCGGGTCCGCCTTCCTCCCAATCGGGGGAAAGCACGGGCGTTTCATAAATACCGCGTAAATTGTAGCTATACTGCCACATCAAGTTAAACAGACGGGCGGCGGAGTCAGGATAGCGATAGGTGGGGATTTGGTAACGGTTGAGGATATTTTCACCAGCGGTGACTTCGGTCCCCCCCATCCAACTGGCGAGGATGGGTTTATGCCGTAACGGCGTTTCTTGCAGTTTATCGACCGTCAGTTTCAACTGTTCGGCGGTGCGGGTGGGGTCGGTCATGCCTTGGGGGGTCAGGATTACCAGCAGGCCATCACTATTGGGGTCCGCGATCGCGATCTCGATCGCCTGGGTATAGCGTTCTGGTGTGGCATCGCCAAGGATATCGATCGGGTTCCCACAACTCCAGTGCAACGGCAACACCTCGTTGAGCTTCACCAGGGTATCCCCCTCCAATTCCGCTAACTGCCCTCCCGTGGCAATCAGGGCATCGGTTGCCAATACCCCCGGTCCCCCGGCATTTGTAATAATCGTCAGGTGGGGACCCGGTGCGCGATAGCTGCGCTTCGCCAACACTTCCGCCATGTTGAACAGTTCCGAAATCCGCGTTACCCGCAACACGCCACAGCGTCGAAAAGCAGCTTCCAGCACAGCATCACTGCCAGCTAAGGCGCCCGTGTGGGAGGTGGCCGCTTTGGCCGCAGCTTCGGTACGTCCCGCTTTGATCAAAATAATCGGTTTCGTCAGGGCAACTTCCCGTGCTGCCGAGAGGAACGATCGCGCATCGCCGATCGACTCCATGTAAATCACAATACTGTGGGTATGAGGATCATCACCCAGATAATAGATCAAATCCCCCCACCCAATATCCAGCATTGAGCCGATCGAAATAAAGGCACTGAAGCCAACATTTTCGGGAAAACTCCAGTCCAATACCGCCGTACACAGGGCACCACTCTGGCTAATAAAGCCCACATTTCCCGGTCGCGCCATTGTACTCGCAAAGGTGGCGTTTAAACCCCGGCGGGGATTCATTAAGCCCAGACAATTGGGGCCCAGTAAGCGTAATTGACTCGATCGCAGGTGTTCAACAATTTGTTGCTCCAGGGCAATCCCCTTTTCCCCCGCTTCCCGGAAGCCCGCCGAGATCACGATCGCGCTTTTGACGCCGATATCCACACAGTCGCGAATAATATCGGGAATCGTCGGGGCCGGGGTCGCAATCACCGCCAGATCAATCGCTTCGGGAATCTCGCGCAAACTGGCATAGGCTTTAATTCCCAGAATATTGTTGCGTTTCGGGTTAACTGGGAAAATCGTGCCACCAAAGGGATTACTCACCAAGTTCCAGATCAACGTGCGTCCCACACTCCCCGGACGATCGGTTGCACCTACCACCGCCACAGTTTCAGGCGCAAACAGCGATCGCAAGGGCTGATGCTCCGATCGCAAAATATCATAGGCAGGATCGGTCGTGGGTTTCAGTGGTTTCAGCATGGGATAATCCTCATAGCAATAGGAATCTTGCTAAGGTTTTCAGGACAAGGGATCTTGATCCCCGGACTTCTAACAACTAGCAGTAAGTACGATAATGATAGATAGAAACAACCTCATTAGTTCAGTTAAAGGCTTAGTTGAAGCATTGACACCCTTATCTCCCCTGCCTCTAAATGTGCGATCTACAGGGGATCAAACACAGAAATGATGAATGTCAAAAAGTTTAGAATTAGATTAAGCAAAAGCTTGCTCTGTATGATAGACTAGTGCAAATAACTATGTGAAAGCACATATGTCATTAAATCTTACTGTTAGTTTAAGTCTGAATACCTAATTCCATAATCTAGAGAAAGGTAGAAACTGATCAGAAATCTATAGAAAACGATGCAAAAATCAAAAAAATGAAATATAAAAATCATTAGTAAATATGATCCATCTTTGGGTGTTGACAGCTAAGAGGGAGGATCGGTACAAATGATCTGGTTGTTAAATTGCGAACAGGATGATACGATTGCGGTAATAGGATACTGAATTGATCCTAACCTAAGAATCAGCTAAGCAATAAACGTTACGAAAAATAGAATCAGCCGGTAACAGGAGTGTTAGGTGTAGCGCCTGGAATCTTGCCTTTTGATGTAGTTAGGCCCCGTCCAAATCTTTTTCGCCTTTGGGAAACATCATCATGGTGCAAACATATCTAGATTTAGCCACTATTAATCAGCTAGCCAAAGCGTTGCCTGAACCGCCTCTTCTAACGAGTCATCCAGTATCTTGGAAGTATGCTTTTCTTGCGTATTTTCAGCACCCTGGTACTGCGATCGATACCCATCAGACTCCCCTTCACTTATTAGAGATCATCGATCTTAACACCAACAAGACATCCCATTTTCGGCGAATTGGGGATCTAACTTCTAATGAGGATATTTGTGGAGGCGAGATCTTTTTATGTCCAGCTAATACCGATCATAAGGTCCAATGGGAGGAAAAAAGCAATTTTTCATTGTTGCTCTTCAATTCATCATCCATAGAACATATTGCTAATAGTTTAGAAATTTATCACACCATTGAACTTATTCCTCAAATAAGCCTGCGTGATCCCAAGCTTGTGGAACTAGTTTTTGACCTACAGAGAATTCTGGAGAGGAATCACTTGCATCCTAAAAGAATGAGGATGTTTGGAGATGAAATTATCAAAGAAATTTTGGAACATCTTGTTACGAATCTTTCAAACTCTAGCTTACAACATCGATCGCGACATCTTAAACAACAACAGAAAACATTATCAGAATTTAAAATTCAACACATCAAGAGATATATAGACGAATATCTATATAATGATCAAGAACTTCCTGAACTTGAGATAATAGAACAGGAATTAGCACATATTTTGAGTGTTGATGCAGCTAAAATCAACAAGATTATTCGTCAATCGACAGGATTGTCTTTATCGAAATATATAAAGCTGCAAATTTTGGAATACTCAAAGCACTTGTTGATTCAAGACTATTCAATACTGGACGTTGCGTTCAAATGTGGCTATAACGACTCAAATTATTTTACTCGTATTTTTAAAAAGAAGTTTGGCATTAACCCTAGCGAATTTCGTCAGCAGCAACAGAAAATATTAGTTGATTTTGAGAATTATGCGAATCAAGATCGAGAAAATTCAGACAGCCTAGTTTCTTAACAAAAATTTGTTTTTTTTCAAAGCTGTCATTAGCAGTATTCAGCTTCCGATTATGGCTTATCTAAGTATTAATGCTCTTGCGAGCCTCGATATATGCATAAATTGTGCTAGCCGATCGCTAAAAGTGTGCTAGACAGTTTTGGGACAAACTTGATAAGGTAGTGAGCAGTTAAACCTGACCAGGGGGGTGAATCTTCCCCATAGCTCCATATTGTTACGGAGTTCCAGAATACAGAGTTCCAGAATCGACTCATTCACGCTGCTAATCAAGCTGACTGCCTAAGATTTAGCCCTTCATACCATGCTGATTACTGTACAGAGGATGCTCTATGTCAGTGATTTCTGTTACCCGTTTACGGCTGCGATCTCTCAAGTATTTACCATCGTTTCTATGGTATTCACTGCTATGTGTCATCCAAGCTAAATACACACCCGGTAATTTAGGCATTGGCTTGTTAGTAGATGCTAATCAAACCTTTTGGAGTCGATCAGCATGGCGAGATGAATCTTCTATGAGAGCTTTTGTAACGGCTTCATTTCATCGCTCAGCCATTATTAAACTTTCTGAATGGGCCGATGAAGCATCTGGTGCGCATTGGGAGCAGAGGTACTCTACCTTTCCAACCTGGTCGGAAGTCTATCAAAAGGTAAGAGAAGAAGGATATCGAGTCCCCTTACGACATCCCTCACCCGCACATATTGCTGCTGAAATTACTCCACCCACGGTTCTAATCAGTCTTTTTAGCTAATTTAGTTAAGGACACATTGGGAAATACCCATCCAGCGCTCCCAAGCCACGTTATCCCACCAGTGAGGGGCAGTTGAACTACCCCCATCTCAAATTATCGAATAGGTCTAAACATCTTTAACAACAATTGTAATCCTTTTGGAGGCTGATATGCGATCCTTAGGTGCTCTCATTTACCGACTGGTTTCGTCACCTAATTCCGTGTCCCCGTTAGCACCTCCCCCACGACCTACAGCGATCGTCACGATCGCTATTCAGCCCGATCGTTGTGGGCAAGTACGTTTTCAAGGTGCTTGGTGGTCGGCTCGCTGCCCTTATCCGATTAGCATTGAAGTTGAGGAATTAGTGTATGTCAAGGGACAGGCTAACGTCACCACATTACTAGTTGAACCCATCTCAGTGGCTTCATCTCCCCTTTTAGAGCCTACATCCAACTAAGTAGATAGCCCTAAGTCTGTATTGAATGAGTAGGGCGAAGTAAGCCCCATACGGATGTTGAGTTTTATGCTTCAACCCAACCCAACCCACACGAAATTTAATTGCGCTGGCCTACTTAGCCCCCCATTACGGGGAAAAAAAGACCCAGGTAGAGATCCACGATCTCCTTGCCCCAGACAAGGGCAATCAGGCCACCCAATGCCAAAAAGGGTCCAAAGGGGATCGGCTGGCGACGTTGCACCCAACCTAGGGCGATCGCCGTGCTCCCGAGCAGCGCTCCCAGCGCACAGGCCAGAAAGGTAGCCAGTAATAGATATTTCCATCCCAACCAGGCTCCGAGCATTGCCGCTAGCTTGGCATCACCCCCACCCATCACGGACTGTTGAAAAACGATCGACCCCAGGTTAGTGATCGTGTCAAACAGCCAAATGCCCGCCACCATGCCGATAATTCCCCCCATCACCGGTTGGATGACTGGGGCAATGGCGATCACATCTGCGGTTTGGGCACCCAGAATTCCCTGAAAACCTAAGCCCACCAGCAGTCCCGACTGGGTGAGGGCATTGGGGAGGGTCATCGTCTCCAGATCAATCAAACTCAGCGCAATCAGCCAACTGGCAAAGACCCACGCGGCCACCGTGTGCCAAGTATGTCCAAATTGCCAAAATAGGACGAGAAAAATTAAGCCCGTGAGGGCCTCCACGATCGGGTAGCGAGCCGCGATCGGGGAACGACAGTAGCGACACCGCCCCCGCAACCATAACCAGCCCAGGACGGGAACATTATCCAGCGCACTCAGTCGATGTAAACAGTGGGGACATCGCGACGGTGGCCAGAGGAGCGAAAGGCCCGCCGGTAGGCGATAAATCACCACATTGAGAAAACTACCGATCGCTGCCCCCATTGCAAACACGGCAAGGGTGTAGATGACCGTAATAACAAGATCCAGCAGGGAGACAAGCATGAATCAGATGGGCTGAGGTTAAGGCACTGAAGTCAAGGCACTGTGGTTAAGACACTGAGCTTAAGACACTGAGCTTAAGGCACTGAGCTTAATAGAGTTCTGATTCAATTTGTTCAAAAGGCACAAAGACCTCCTGCGGCAACAGCGCCGGCTTCCCGCGAAACGTGACCTTCCCGCGATAGCTATAGCGATCGACAACGACACCGCTCGGTCGATAGGGATAGTCAGGTCGTGCTTCAAAGTAGGCGCGGTAGATGTGTTTCGCGGCTCTCAACAGCGAGGGATCGATCGCAGCTCGATATTCCACATGCAGTTCTTCCCCTCGTACAGTTTCCCTTGGTGCAGTGTAAACCACGGCCCCCCCTTTTTTTTAGCCCGACTTTAGCCTATCTGGTCAAGGACAGCAAGGGGACTCAGCCTAGGGACGATCCCCACAAGCCGTATCAATTTTTTGGGAGAGGGGCGGTTCAATCCCACAAGTTTCCAGTAATATGCCTGATTTTACCGACAATGGGAAAGTTATTGTGGCCAAAACCGCAGCACAGCACCATGACGACCCTCCTATCAGTGGATACCTTTGAACAGCAACTGGATGCCTCACCCCTAACGCGATCGATGTGGCTGTTGTGGCTCCTCGCGGCTGGCTTTATTGCCCTTGATGGGTTTGATTTTTTTATCATTGGTTTGGCCCTGCCCTTCCTCCAGCAGACCTACGCCCTCACCCCAGTCGCAGTGGGTGCGATCGCCAGCGCCGCGATCGTCGGTGCCCTGATCGGTTCCCTCATCCTTGGCCCCCTGACCGACCACATTGGGCGGCAGCGGATGCTCGTCCTGGATATTGCCCTATTCCTCATTGCCAGCGTGGGAACGGTCATCGCCTGGGATACGCCCTCGTTAATCGGTTTTCGCTTGCTGCTGGGGGTGGCGATCGGGGCCGACTACCCCATCAGCGTCGCCTATATTACCGAGAATGTGCCCGCTCGCCTGCGGGGCCGGATGGTGATTGGGGCCTTTACCTTTCAGGCGGTGGGTGCCCTCTTGGGGGCCTTAACGGCGATCGCCCTCACCAGGTTATGGCCACTGGCTCCGGCGGGAGCCGCTGTGATGCCCGATCTCTGGCGGTGGATGCTGGGGGTGGGGATTATCCCGGTGCTCCTGGTTGCCCTGCTCCGCTGGCGGTTTTCCCTCGAAAGCCCGCGCTATTACCTGGCCCGCGGTGAGTATGAAGCGGCCTCGATCGCGGCCACCCAACTGCTCGGCCAGGCGATCGCGATCACCCCGACCACCGCTCCCCCCGATCGGGACCCCCAACTACCCTATGCAGCCCTCTTCTCAGCCCCCTATCGCCGCCACACCCTGCTGGCCTCCCTGCCCTGGTTTTTACAAGACATTGCCACCTACGGCATGGGGATTTTTACCCCCACCTTGATCACCGTGCTAGCCTTTGCCCACCAGGCAGACTTGCCAAGGCGCACGATCGCTGCGGCGACCGGGGCCGCCGTTGTCGATCTCTTCCTGATTGCAGGCTTTTTGCTGGCGGTGGTTTTGATCGATCGCGTCGGGCGGATGCCCCTGCAAATAATGGGGTTTATCGGCATGGCGATCGGCCTAGTCCTCTTGGCCCTTGCGGGGGACCCCACCTTAAATCCTGACCCCAACCTGGGGTTAGTGTTGGTAGGGTTTCTAATCTTCAACTTCTGGATGAACTGTGGCCCCAATGCCACCACCTTTCTACTATCCGGTGAAGTGTTCCCCACCACAATCCGCGCCAGTGGGGCCGGGTTGGCCGCTGCGATCGCCAAAGCCGGGGCAGTGCTAGGGGCCTTTGCCCTGCCCTGGCTACAGCACCAATGGGGGGTCACCCAGCTTTTGTTATTACTGGCCGGTTGCTGCCTCTTGGCCGCCGGGGTAACCTACGGGTTCCGCCTAGAAACCCAGGGGCGATCCCTCACCGCGATCGCCCAGGACGACCCTAACGGATTTTAAGCCCCTCTCCCCGGGGGAGAGGGGTTGGGGTGAGGGCGATTTAATTAGGCGCGATCGCCTTGCAAAGCTTGGAGCAGGGCCTCCCCCATGGCCCGACAGCCAATTGCGGGTGCCCCTGGTGCAGCCAAATCCGCCGTGCGCAGCCCTTGATCCAAAACCGTTAGCACCGCCTGTTCAATCCGTTGGGCCGCCTGGGGCTGATTCAGACCATAGCGCAACATCATCGCCGCACTGAGTACCTGGGCCAGGGGGTTCGCCTTATCTTGACCAGCAATATCCGGCGCTGAGCCGTGTACGGGTTCAAACAATCCAGGGCCAGACGCACCCAAGCTGGCCGACGGCAACATCCCAATGCTCCCCGTGAGCATCGCTGCCGCATCGGAGAGAATGTCGCCGAAAAGATTGCCCGTGACGATCGTGTCAAATTGCTTCGGCCAGCGCACCAGTTGCATCGCGGCATTGTCCACATACAGATGGGTCAATTCCACATCGGGGTATTCGCTCGCCAGGGCCGTGATGCGATCGCGCCAGAGTTGCGACACCTCCAGCACATTGGCCTTATCCACGGAACAGAGCTTACCGCGTCGTTTGCGGGCTGTTTCAAAGGCTACCCGGCCAATGCGATCGATCTCCGATTCAGTGTAGGCCATTGTATTGACCCCCCGCTTTTCCCCCGTCTCCGTGGCAAAAATCCCCTTGGGTTGCCCGAAGTAAATCCCCCCCGTCAGTTCCCGCACGACCATAATATCGACCCCCGCCACTACCTCCGGCTTGAGGGAAGAGGCGTCAATCAATTGGGGCAGAATCGTTGCCGGACGCAGATTTGCAAAGAGTTCCATCCCGGCCCGCAGGGCCAGTAAACCCGTTTCCGGACGTTGGGGGCGGGGCAAGGTATCCCACTTATAGCCCCCGATCGCCGCTAGCAGCACCGCATCACTCTGACGACACTGTTCCAGGGTGACGGCAGGCAGGGGTTCCCCCCTAGCGTCGATCGCCGCGCCACCGACAAGGGCTTCCTGAAAATCAAACTGTAACCCCTCCTGTGCCGCCACACGCTGGAGGACCGCCACAGCGACCGCCATAATTTCTGGACCAATACCGTCTCCGGGTAACAGGGTGATGCGATAGGACTGGCTCATAGGGCTGGGTAGGAGGATAGGGAAGAATCGCAGCAAACTAACAATCTGTCAGCTTAGCTCATTTTGGCGATCAGACTCGTGGGTAAAATAGGACTCATCGAAGTCGTGGTTTGTCACAACTTAATTGGGGGAATTGGGTCCAATGTTGGGCAACCGAACCCGGCCAGTGTGTTGGGTTGCGCACGTTCAACAGCAGCCGGTCAACCCATTGGGTTCGCCATGACCGTCTACTCAGTGTAAAAATATCCTCATTGTCAGATGGTGTGGACAACTGGGCTGTCAACGGGGTCGTCCATTGCTCCGACGGGAACCCCATCGTATCTGAGACTAAAAACCTTGGGTAAGCTAAGCTAGATAGCACTAAACGGCATTCGCAGAAATGCACGAACTGCATGCAGGGACACCTTAACGAGATCGACATTCGCAGTATCCTGCAACTCATTGAATTGGGGCAGCGGACAGGTGAGTTGTATGTTGAAACGATCGCGCCGCCGTCCTGGGGGGCTGGGGGTGAGATCCCAACGACCCTAGCCGCTTTCCGGGGCCAAGTACAGCGATCGTGGTTTGTTTTTTTCAACAACGGTCAAGCGGTCTACGCAACCCACCCGGAGGAAATGCTGACGCGCCTGCAAGACTACCTGCGGGCCTACCATATCACCCAAATCCCTGGCGATCTCAAGGTACCGGCAGGTGCCCCCAACCATGTCCCAGAGTATGACTACCTGTGGGCCTTGCTCGAACGTCGGATTCTCACACCTGAACAAGCTCGGAAAATTATCCGAAGCCTGGTGCGGGAAACCCTCTTTGACCTGCTCAGCCTCCATTACGGCAGCTTTGTGTTTGAGTTGGGGGCACCCCTTTCGCCCCAGTTGACGACGTTGGATGTCAGTTCCCTGGTACGGGAAACCATGACCCAGGTGCAGGAGTGGAAGCAGTTCTACCCCCATATCCAATCGCCCACCCAATGCCCAACCACACCAGACGGCCAACCCCTGAATGAAGTCCTGCCGGAAAACCTCTACAGCACCCTAGGGCAGTGGATGGATGGCCAAACCTCGATCCGCCAGATGGCCCGTTACCTCAATCGTGACATTCTGGCCGTGGCACGGGCCATCTATCCCTATGTGTTGCAGGGATCGATCCAACTGGTGTACCCCACCCCCGCCAATCTCAAGGGGAAACAGTCGCCGCTGGCCCTCCCCCCGCCCGATAAGGTCCCTCGGATTCTCTATATCGACGATGGGGTTGCGGTTGGCAAAGCGGTTGAACAAATTCTTAGCAAGCGGGGCTATGAGGCCACGGCCATTACAAGTCCCCTCCGTGCCCTTAGCTTGGCCTTCCAACTGCGTCCCGATCTGATCCTCTGCGATATCGCCATGCCCGAACTGGATGGTTATGAACTGTGCACAATGCTACGCAGTTCGACGGCGTTTAAGCATATCCCGATCGTCATGCTGACGGGGAAAGAGGGGCTGATCGATCGCATCAAAGCCCGCATGGCTGGCGCAACCAACTACCTCAGCAAACCCTTCAGTGAGGCGGAATTGCTGACCCTGGTGGAAGAATATGTGGGGCCGGGGAATCCGGAACGTCTGGAAGCCGACGATCTCCTAGCCGAAACGCTCAAGGAAGAACTGGGTATTGAGTAAAGTCAAGTCTGCCCTAAGGGCATCGGGGGAAATGGGGAAATACCCATCATCTAGCACGCCCAAGCAACGTTATTCCGCCAGTTGGGGCAGTTGAACTGCCCCCAGCCCCGATTATCATCGCAGTGTCCCTAATCATGCACCGACCCATCGGGTAAAATCGCCCCTTGCAGTCTGGCCCCGGTGAGTTTCACCATTAACCGCCCTGACACCCCCATCTTGGCCCCAGTGAAGTCCGCCCCTCGGAGGTCGGCTCCGCTGAGATCAGCCCCAATCAGATTGGCCTCTTGCAGGTTGGCGTGGCTCAGATCGGCCTCCAACAGGTTCGCCCGGAAGAGGTTCGCCTGGGACAGGTTGGCCCCACTCAGGTTGATCCGATGGAGAAAGGCATCACTGAGGTTGGCCCGACTGAGGTTGGCATGGCTCAGGTTACGCCCCTCCAGGTACTTCTCACACCAGTTCACCCCCTGGAGATCAGCCCCGCTCAGATCAGGCGTTTGGGGACGCGATCGCGGGCGCGGGTGGGCAGCGGTGGAGTCCGGGGTAGGGGTATAGGGCGGACGTTGGTAAGTCTGGTAACCGTGGCCAGGATAGGGTTGCGAGGGTGAGGTCGGGCGGGAAGGGTCCGTAGTGTTCACCTGGGGGCGGCGCGGCGGCGATTGGCTGCCCTCATCACCCAGGGGGGACGATCGCGACTCGTAGCCGGATGTTCCATACTGCCCTACCCCCGGCGCGGCTGCCCCATTCGTGGCGGTCCTGGGGGGGGACGCGCCTGACGCAGCCGTCCCATGATGGGCAGTCCCATGATTAGCAGTCCCGTTACTGGCGGGATTTGCCCGTCCGTTGGCGGCAGGTGCGCCGGGGGGGGGAGTCGGTTGGGAAGCCTGCGGGGAGCCAGAGGCCGCGCCAGAGGGGTTGGGAGCGGCATGGGGCCGGTGGGGTTGCTGCCAAGTGGTTTGGCGGTAGCTGTTGTAATAATTGCCCGTATAGGCCGAGTGGTATTGCTTGCGGGGTTGGGCCGAGGCCGATCGCTGTCCCTGGGCAGCATAGCCAGAAGCCGCCCCCGGTGACCGATGAGGGGGGCTGGTTGGGTTGGCTGACTGACGCTTGACCGGAGCGGTCGAGAGCGATCGCAATTTATCCCGTGCCTGGTTGATTTCCTTCAGCTTGGCGTGGGCCTTTTGTTGCAGTCGGGGATTATCCTTGGGCAGGCGATCGGGATGCCAGATGAACACCAGGTCCTTATACGCCTGGTTGACTTCCTCGGCGGAGGCACCGGGTTCGAGTCCCAGCACGCGATAGTATGGCTCTAGGCTTTCCATCATCCCACCCTAGCATCCTTGGATATTATTGGCGTTCTTATTGGTTCTAGTCCCTGTCTGCCGGCTAGCGATGCTACCGATTGTGACACTCTCAGACTTTCTTTAGCTCCCTCGCCACTTTTTGTTACGTTATCGTAATTATTAGCGACCTAGTATGTCTGACTCGCTGCCCCCGCCCCTGCGATCGCTGCACCACGGCCTGATTGTTTCCTGCCAAGCACCTGGAGATTCCCCCCTGCACGATCCCTTGGTCATTGCGGCGATGGCCCAAGCGGCGGTGCGTCAGGGAGCCGTGGGGCTACGCATCGATACGCCTGCCCATGTGCGCCAGGTGCGATCGCGCTTACCCGAAATCCCGATTATTGGTCTCTGGAAGCAACAAATTCCTGGGTTTGATGTGTATATCACCCCCCAGTTGCACCATGCCCAGGCGATCGCCGCCGCCGGCGCCGATATGATTGCCATTGATGCCACCCTGCGCTCCCGGCCCAATGGCGAAACGGTGCGATCGCTCACCACCCATATTCACGAGCAACTGGGCAAGTGGGTGATGGCCGATGTCGATAGCCTGGAGGCTGCCGTCGCAGCGGTGGAGGCGGGGGTTGATCTGGTGGGCACCACGCTCTATGGCTATACGGCCCAGACCCAAGGCCAAACGCCCCCCGGTTTTGATCTCCTGCGGGCAATGGTGGCCACCCTCCCGGTTCCGGTGATTTGCGAAGGGGGGATTAGTACCCCAGCCCAAGCCCAACAGGCCTTTGCCCTAGGGGCAACAGCGATCGTGGTGGGGACGGCAATTACGGGGATTGAACCGCTCACCCAGGCGTATGTCCAAGTCTGCCCAAGGGCTTAGGGGCTGGCCCCCCACCGGTTACCCGCCGCCAGCCAACTTTGATACAACTTCGATACAATGACGGGGCAGAGCTAAACCCTATATCCGGCGATCTACTCCCGTAGTCAAGCTGACCGATCGCGTTGCTAACCCGATTGCCCATGTACCAACTGCAAAACGCCTTCACCCTTTTTCTGAGCTTGCTGGTTGAGGCGATGCCCTTCCTCCTGCTGGGGGTGTTATTTTCCAGCGCCTTACTCTTTTTTGTGGACGAACGCCGCCTCCTGGCAATCCTGCCCAAAAGCGCTTTCTGGGGTGCCCTGGCGGGCAGTATGGTCGGGTTCCTCTTCCCCGTGTGTGAATGTGGCAATGTGCCGGTAGCGCGACGGTTATTGATCCAAGGCGCACCCACCTCCGTCGCGATCGGCTTTCTGCTGGCGGCCCCCACGGTCAATCCTATTGTCTTTTGGTCTACCTGGACAGCCTTTCGGGGGCAACCGGAGATGGTGTTCCTGCGGGTGGGGGTGTCCCTGGTGATCGCCACGATCATCGGCTGGGTGTTTAGTGCGCAAAAGGATCTGACCCCCCTCCTGCAACCCAATGTTCGCGATATGGTCGCTGTCACCCAAGATCGTAGTCGCCAAGTAGCCGATACCTCACCCCTGCTGCAATCGGGTACCTATCTGCTGGGGGGAGCGGGCGGCACGGCAGTACGTTGGGAGCAAGCAGCGATCGACACAACCCTGCAAGCGCCTGCCCCCAAGCTGGGTACGGTAACCCGCTGGCGATTGTTTATCGAAAATACGATCCAGGAATTGCGGGAGTTGGGAGCCATGCTCGTTCTGGGGAGCGCGATCGCGGCGTTGATTCAGGTGTTTGTGCCACGGGATTGGATCTTAGCCCTGGGGCAAGGCCCTGTGATGTCGATTCTGGCGATGATGCTCCTCGCTGCTGTCGTATCGATTTGTTCGACCGTTGATGCCTTCTTTGCCCTCTCCTTTGCATCGATGTTTACGACGGGATCATTGCTGGCCTTCCTGGTCTTTGGTCCGATGATTGACCTCAAGGCGATCGGCCTCATGCTCACCGTGTTCAGACCCCGGGCGATCGTTTACCTCTTTGCCCTAGCGGGCCAGATGGTCTTCCTGGCCTGTTTGTTCATTAACTTTTACGTCAGCTAGGAGGGATACCCATGACCGCTGGTGTTGCCCCGCGTCGCCGCCGATCCTTCCCC
Organism: Trichothermofontia sp.; assembly: GCF_053493415.1. NCBI lineage: Bacteria > Bacillati > Cyanobacteriota > Cyanophyceae > Leptolyngbyales > Trichocoleusaceae > Trichothermofontia > Trichothermofontia sp. The sequence goes on from NZ_JBRCAD010000226.1 coordinate 17,198, forward strand.
TGGGATACCGTCCTTGATGTGCTGGTACTGTTGCTCTGGGGCATCATGCTGCTGCGGCTCTGGTGGACCAATCGCATCCAGATTTTGATTCACCCCAACTACCAACCCCTGGTGGTCGGTGCAGGCGTTGTCTTAGTCATCATGGGCCTGTGGCAACTGGGCATTCTGGCGCAACGGTTGCTGTCAGGACAAGCGCCTCCCCGCCAGTCCCATACCACCCTTTTTCCGCGTCGATTTAGTATACTTGTCCTATTGTTAACAGCCCTGATGGGTTTGCTGATTCCACCCAGGGCATTTTCCAGCCAGACAGCGTTGGCGCGGGCGGGGGAAAATTTCGCCGCTCTGACACGGGCACGGCCCCAAGCCTTTCAGGCGGCTCAGCGCCCGGAGGATCGCTCGATTATTGATTGGGTGCGGACCCTGGATGTTTATCCGGAACCGGATGCCTATGCAGGCCAAGCAGCCAGGGTGCAGGGGTTTGCCATGCATCTCCCCCAATATCCGGATAACTATCTCACCATTGCCCGGTTTGTGATTACGTGTTGTGCAGCGGATGCCTATCCCGTGGGATTACCGGTTAAACTTTCCAGCAGTCGGACGGCCTACCCGCCGGATACCTGGCTAGAAGTCGAGGGGGAAATGATGACGGAAACCCTGGCGGATCGTCGCCAATTGGTGATCCAGGCCAAACGCCTCAAACCGATCCCAGAACCGGCTAATCCCTATGATTACTAGTCAACTGACCGGCATCATAAGTGTGCGATCACGCTGTTAGGAAACCATGCAACCCCTGAATTTTTTACTGATCTTTGCCGTCGTTTTAGGTCTGGTGTTTTTCAGCCTCCAAAATCCCGCTCCGGTCGCCGTGGTCCTGACGGCGGATTTACGCGTCAGCGCCCCCCTCTGTATCGTGCTGATTGTTAGTATGGGGGTTGGGGCCTTTCTGGCCTGGGTATTTGGCACCCTTGCGGGTCTGCAACGGTTGTTCAGCCAACGACAGGAGCAACGCCAGCGCCGCCAACAGGAGGCCCAAATTCGCGAACTCCAGCAACAACTTCAGGCGTATCAACTGCAACTCGAAGACCGTCTACGGCTTCCCCCCGCTGGATCTGACCTGGAGTTCGCTAACTCGACCGATCTGGCCACCCCATCGGAATCCTGATCTCCCGATGTCTACTTCCCTAGCCCAAAGCGCAATTGCGGTCCTGATTGACCTGGCAGAACAGGGTGAGCTTGATCCTTGGGATGTGCAGGTGATTGAGGTGATCGATCGGGTCTTGGCAGAACTGGCGAGTCGCATTACCCCTGACCCCAGTGGCTACGAGGCTAATCTCTCCCAGTCGGGGCAGGCCTTCCTTTATGCTTCTATGTTGATTTTGCTGAAGGCGGAACGGTTGGCGGCCTTGGAATCCCAGGCAGAAGTCGAGGAGGCAGACGATCGCGAAGACTTTGACCCCAACGATTTCAGTGGTCTCGGTCGGCCCACGAACCTGGAAAACTATATTCGGCGGCGGGCCAGTGCGCCGCCGCCCGCGCGGCGGCGTGTGACCCTTCAGGAGTTGATCGATCAGCTTAACCTGATGGCAGCGGCAATGGAGGCCCGTCCAACCCCGGTGCGATCGCCGCGCCCCAAACCCCAATCCCGGCGGCAAGCCCTCCGGGCCATTAGCCAACTCGCCCACCAGGAAAATCTCGCGGAAGTGGCGATCGCCCTTGAACAGTTTTTGAGCCACTACTGGTCAACCCAATCGTCTACGGATACTTGGCTTGATTTTGAACAGTTAGTGAAGCACTGGACCAATTTTTCCCAGGCCCTACAGGCCCAAGCCCAGACTCAAGCTGGCCACGATCGGGTGGGAGCCTTTTGGGCCTTGCTCCTGCTGTCTGCCCAGTCGCGGGTAGAACTTAGCCAGGAGGAATTTTACGGCGACCTGCGGATTTACCCCTTCCAGGCCGAGGTGCCACCCGCGCTATTCCCTGCTTCCGGCCTACCCTAGTTATGGCTATTGGCCGGGGATTTTGCAACTTGTCACTCCCTTGCGACGCGATCGTCATATCTCTGCCATTTCCGGTTTCTAGGGTATAGATGTCGCCCCCAGCGTGAAGCCGTGGCCAGCGACCTAATCCTATTCCGCTATTAACCACAGGAGAGTGAGCGTATGCGTGTCCAAATGGATTCCCAACCCGATGCCGTTCCCGGCCCCGTTAATCCTAACTTTGCCTATTCCTATCCGCCCCGGCGACGATCCCTCAACGTCATTGCCTTAATTCTTTTGGGGGCGGGGGTAGCGACGGCAGGTAACTATGCTGTTACCAAACTGATGCCCCAAACTCCTACGGCCCCGGCGGCTCCGATCGCGGAATCAACCCCCCGTCCCCCCGCGATCGCCCTAGGACGGGCCGGAGCCTTGGCTGCCAGCGATGAAAACTTTGTCAGCCGCGTCGTAGAAACCGCCGGACCAGCAGTGGTGCGTATCGATGCCTCCCGCACCGTGACGGGGCAAGTCCCGGAAATGTTTAACGATCCCCTCTTCCGCCGCTTCTTTGGGAATGTTCCCGTACCCCCTTCCCAAGAACTCCAAAAGGGCATCGGGTCAGGGTTTATCCTCGATCGCGAGGGGCATATTATGACCAATGCCCACGTGGTGGATGGGGCCAATCAGGTCAAGGTTACCCTCAAGGATGGTCGCACTTTTGACGGCCAGGTATTAGGCACTGACCCCGCTACCGATGTTGCCGTCATTAAAGTAACGGGTGACAACTTACCCACCGTGACCCTGAGCAATTCCGATCAGATCCAACCGGGTGAATGGGCGGTCGCGATCGGTAATCCCTTGGGTTTAGACAATACCGTTACCGTAGGCATTATTAGTGCCACCGGTCGTTCCAGTGGCCAAGTGGGTGTTCCCGATAAACGGGTAGACTTCATCCAAACCGATGCGGCCATTAATCCGGGTAATTCCGGGGGTCCCTTGCTGAACGAACGCGGCGAAGTGATTGGCATGAACACGGCCATTATTCAAGGTGCCCAGGGGTTAGGATTTGCCATCCCAATCAACACGGCCCAACAAATTGCCCAGCAATTAATCACCACCGGCAAAGTCGAACACACCTATTTAGGCATCCAAATGGTTACCCTGACCCCCGATGTCCAGCAGGAAATCAACAGTAACCTTAACAGTGGCCTGAGTGTCAGCGAGAGTAGCGGCATTCTGGTGGTTAAAGTCGTTCCCAATTCGCCAGCCGCCCAGGCCGGGTTACGGGCCGGGGACGTGATCCAAGCCGTCAATGGGCAGGCGGTCAAGGATGCGGCTGAGGTTCAAAAGCTCGTGTCTGAGAAAGCCGTAGGTGATACGCTGAACCTGGCCGTCAAGCGGGATCAACAAACCCTCAATCTGATGGCCCAGTTGGGAACATTGCCCAGCCAAGTAACTCAATAAAGGCAATCAGGCCAGAAAACCCTGTCCTAGGCGATCGTCGTCTAGGGTCTTCCCCGGACGATTTTCTGCGATTGAGTTTGCCACCTTGCCTATTTCTTCCCTGTCTCTCACCCGGACTACCCTCCTGAGTCTGTTTTACATCCTGGGGCTGCTGCTGGCGACCTTGTCCTGGGGGGGGTATGGCTTAATGGGGATTGGGTTTGTGGCGGGGCTAGGGGTCCCCCGCTGGTGGCGTTCAGGCCCCCGATTTACCTTTTGGCTCCTGGCAGGACTCGTGGGTCTGCTGGCCAGTGTGTATTTACAGTCACGGGTACCGCAACCCGTCCCTAATGACATCAGCCGCTTTATTTCCGAGGGGGGATCGAGTCAGGTGGTGACGGTGCGGGGCCGGATTGCCAGTGACCCCCGGCTCACTCGCAGCCAAAAGGTCCGCTTTGTCCTCGATGCCAAGCAATTGGACGAACTGATTGCCGAAACGGATGTGGCGCGGGCCAACCAGGATGTGGGGGGCAAGCTGTATGTGACAGTGCCGCTCCTGCGGGCGACGGGCCTGCAATCCGGCCAGCGGGTAGCAATCACCGGACGGCTGTACCAGCCCCAGCCAGCCACTAATCCAGGCGGCTTCGACTTCCAAGCCTATCTGGCCCAACAGGGGATCTTTGCGGGCATGAGTGGGCAGCAAGTCACCCTTGTGGATGCCCAACCGCCCTGGGGCTTGTGGGCCGTGCGGCAACGGATTGTGCGTTCTCTGACCCGGTGGCTAGGGGTGCCAGAGGGCCTGCTGGTCAGTTCGATGGTCATGGGACGGCGGGCGGTGGATTTGCCCTACCCGATCCAGGATCAATTTGCCTGGGCGGGGTTGGCCCACACCTTGGCCGCGAGTGGTTTCCATGTGTCTTTGTTACTGGGTGTGGTCCTGGGCTTAACACGACGCTTGGCCGCCCCCATTCGGGTCGGGGCGGGGGGCCTGATCCTCCTCCTGTTTGTCTGCCTAACGGGATTACAGCCCTCTGTTCTGCGGGCAGCGGTGATGGGGATGGGGGCCTTGCTGGCCCTGGCCACGGAGCGAAAACGGCGATCGCTCGGTTCCCTGCTGCTGGCGGCGGTGGTGTTGCTGTTGTTTAACCCACTCTGGATCTGGGATTTAGGGTTTCAACTGAGTTTCCTGGCCACCCTGGGGCTATTAGTCACGAGTCCTCCCCTGATCCGCTGGTTGAATTGGCTACCGCCGACGATCGCGGCCATGATCGCCGTCCCGATCGCCGCTTACCTATGGACCCTACCCCTGAGCCTCTATACCTTTGGGCAAACGTCACCCTATGCGGTGTTGATCAATGTGATCACCCTACCGCTGGTGGTCATCCTCAGTTTAGGGGGAATGTTGAGCGCCACGGTTGGGAGTCTCTTCCCGATAGCAGGGAGTGCCCTCGCTTTGCCTTTGCTCCCCTTTGGCCGCTGGCTGCTGGCGATCGTGGCCGCCTTTGCTGACCTCCCCAGCTCGATCTTGGCGCTGGGGACCCTCTCCTTGGGGCAACTCTTCGCCCTGTACGGTTTGATCCTGCTGGTCTGGCTACAGCCCTGGTGGCAGCGACGGTGGTGGCTGGCCTATGGCCTGGGGATTGCGATCGTGGCGGTGCCCTTTTGGCACTTGCAAACCACCCTGCTCCGGACAACGGTCCTATCCCCAGCCCAGGCCCCGGTGGCGGTCATTCAGGATCGGGGTCAAGTCACCCTGATCAACAGTGGCGATGAACTGACTGCGCGTTTAACCGTGCTGCCTTTTCTGCAACAGCAGGGTACGAACCAGCTACATTGGGCGGTGGATCTGACCACACCCCCAGCGGACCCTAACCGTCTGTCGGGCTGGCAATTGATTTTGGGCTACCTACCGATCGAACACTTCTATGCAGCCCAGTCCCCCAACACCGCAGCCAATCCCCTAGCCCAATGGGCGACCCAGCAGGGCAGTACCTTCGAGGTGTTGGCTCCCAATCAAACGGCGGCAAGTGGCTTCGTCTCACTGCAACGCTTGGACACAACCCCACCCCTGTGGCAATTTCAGGTCCAAGATATCACCTGGCTCTGGTTAGGCAGTTTGCCGGAGTCGGAACAGATTGCCCTAGCGAGTCAAGTCCAGGCGGTGTCGGTACTTTGGTGGGAGGGTGGCCCGATCGTCCCCCAACTGTTGGCCGTGTTGCAACCCAAGGTGGCGATCGCTTCTGCCAGCGTGATTGACCCAGACACCTTGGCCCAACTGGCAGATCGCCAAACTCAGGTTTTCTGGACAGGTCGCAATGGTGCCCTACAATGGACACCCCAAGCGGGGTTTACGCCAACTCTAGAGGGGGTTGAGGTTCCGGCCTGGTGATACGGATGGCTCAATCGCCCTTGCCCCCCGTTGTCGTCCCGAGCACGCGATGCCATCGCCTAATGGGCCAGCGCCGCCCTTCTCCCACAATGCGGTATTGTGGGGAATAGTGAACAATCCGTTGCCAAACTTGGGTGGCCGATGACTGCGATTACCCCTGAAACGCCTAAACACCTTAAGGCCAGAGCACTCAAGCCCGGAAGTCGGCGTCCGGCCAAGGAACTGTGTAGTGAATGTGGTCTCTGCGATACCTACTACGTTCACTACGTCAAAGCTGCCTGTGCTTTCCTGAATCAGCAGTTTCCTGACTTGGAAACCCAAACCCACGGTCGCAGCCGAGATCTTGATCATCCTGACGACTGCTACTTCGGGGTACATCAGCACATGATGGCGGCCCGCAAACAGGAACCGATTCCCGGTGCCCAGTGGACGGGCATTGTCAGCAGTACGGCGATCGCCATGCTGGAAAAGGGGCGAGTTGAAGGCGTTGTCTGTGTCCAAAACAGTGAGCACGATCGCTTCCAACCCAAACCCGTGATTGCCCGTACCCGTGAAGA
>NZ_JBRCAD010000227.1:0-9694 GCF_053493415.1 Trichothermofontia sp.
GGGGCTGTGGATGAGTGCGATCGGGATTGTGGGTCTGGCGTTGAACCTGCGGGCCTACGACTTTGTGAGCCAGGAAATCCGGGCGGCAGAAGACCCAGAGTTTGAGACGTTCTACACCAAGAACATTCTGCTCAACGAAGGTCTACGGGCTTGGATGGCTCCCCAAGACCAACCCCATGAAAAATTTGTCTTCCCAGAGGAGGTTTTACCCCGTGGAAACGCCCTTTAATAGTTCTCTCGTCATGGGTGGCGGTCGCGACCAGGAATCCTCCGGCTTTGCCTGGTGGGCTGGTAACGCACGCCTGATCAACCTGTCCGGTAAATTGCTGGGTGCCCATGTCGCCCACGCCGGTCTCATTGTCTTCTGGGCCGGGGCGATGACCCTGTTTGAAGTGGCCCACTACATCCCTGAAAAGCCCATGTACGAACAGGGCTGTATTTTGATTCCCCACCTGGCCACCCTGGGTTGGGGTGTCGGTCCCGGCGGTGAAGTCGTGGATACGTTCCCCTACTTTGTCGTGGGTGTGCTGCACCTAGTGTCTTCGGCGGTACTCGGCCTCGGTGGGATTTACCACGCCCTGCGCGGTCCGGAAGTGCTGGAAGACTACTCCGCCTTCTTCGGCTACGACTGGCGCGATAAGAACAAGATGACCACCATCATCGGGATTCACCTGATCCTGCTCGGCTTGGGTGCGTTCCTGCTGGTGGCCAAGGCCATGTTCTTCGGCGGTGTCTATGATACCTGGGCACCGGGCGGTGGCGATGTCCGCATCATCACTAACCCAACCCTGAACCCGGCAATTATTTTCGGCTATCTGCTGAAGTCGCCCTTTGGCGGTGAAGGCTGGATTGTTGGCGTTAACAACATGGAAGATGTGATCGGCGGTCATATCTGGATCGGCCTGATCTGCATTTCCGGTGGTGTCTGGCACATCCTGACCCAACCCTTCGGGTGGGCACGCCGTGCCTTTGTCTGGTCGGGTGAAGCCTATCTGTCCTACAGCCTCGGTGCTTTGTCGCTGATGGGCTTTATTGCCTCCTGTATGGTGTGGTTCAACAACACGGTTTATCCGAGCGAGTTCTTTGGCCCCACCAACGCGGAAGCGTCGCAAGCCCAATCCTTTGTCTTCTTGGCCCGTGACCAAAAGCTGGGTGCTAACATTGCCTCGGCCCAAGGTCCGACGGGTCTCGGTAAATACCTGATGCGATCGCCGACGGGTGAAATCATCTTCGGTGGGGAAACCATGCGGTTCTGGGATTTCCGGGGACCGTGGCTGGAGCCGTTCCGGGGTCCGAATGGCCTGGATCTGGACAAGCTGAAGAATGACATCCAACCCTGGCAAATTCGGCGGGCGGCTGAGTATATGACCCATGCGCCGAACGGTTCGCTGAACTCGGTGGGCGGGATTATTACCGAACCCAACTCGTTCAACTACGTGAACCCCCGTGCCTGGTTGGCCACGTCCCACTTCGTCCTGGCGTTCTTCTTCCTCGTCGGTCACCTCTGGCACGCCGGTCGCGCCCGTGCGGCTGCCGCTGGCTTTGAGAAGGGGATCGATCGCGAAAATGAACCCGTACTTGCGATGAACGATCTCGACTAGGACTGGTCCTCAGGGATCGATCGCCCTTGAATTCGTTTCACAATCTCTCCCAGTCCCTAGGGATTGGGAGATTTTTGTTGGGACGTTACGGCAAGCATCGTCGCCAGATCTAGGAAATCCTTAGATTGAGCCAGATTAAGCCAGATTGAGATCGCTATCGTTAGCCCCCCTAGCCGGACCGATTGCGTTTGGCCTCTAGGGTAGCCACAAAATCATGGGGCGATCGCGGGGTAATCAGCAGCGGCGGATGCCCCGATCGTCCCACCAAGATGAACTGATCGGAGCGCGAGACATAAAATTCGACCCAACCGCCTTGACTCGTCCATAGCCAGCCAAAGCCCCCCCACAAACCGGCTGCACCGACTCGAAAGGGGTCACCAAATTGCTGCAAAAACGTCTTTAGGTCCAGCACACGCACCTCGGTGACGGAAGCCAGGGGGATCAGCCGTTGCCACAGGGGAAACGCGATCGTTAAGTTCTCATCAGTAATGCGGAAACAAACGGGACGCCACCCCAACCAAACGCTGGCATACACTACAACCATGAACAAAGCGATTGCTCCTAACCAACCACTTTGTTTGATCAGGGCGACAATACCCAAAAGTGGCGGTAACAAGAGCAGCACGATGGTCAGGTTGCGAATCAACGGTGACATCGGGGCAAGTGGGAAACAATCTGTAGTCATCTTCTGGGTTGCGCTTTTAAACACTGACAATTCCTGACCACTGCACTTGCTTTTGGCCGGTGCGCCGATAGGAAAAGAAATACTCCGGTTGCTGGTAGGTGCAGTAGGGCGCGATCGCCACCTGTTCCGGTTGTACTCCTAAGGATTGCAGTTGGAGTACATTGACTCGCCGGACATCCAGACGAACGCGCCCTGGCTCCGGATCGGCCAGAATGGGGGGATCGGCCAGTTGACTGAGGCTGGCGAGGGGATCAAAGGGGGCCAACTCAGGCAGTAAGGGTTGGAGGGTGGCCCCAACTTCGGCGGCAACGTCAGTAGCCACTTGGTAGACCGGCCCCGCGATCGCGGGTCCCAAGGCGACGCGTAAATCCTGGAGAACACTGCCCTGGCTCTGGAACTGGGCGATCGTCTGGGGCAAAATCTGGGCTGCTGTGCCCCGCCACCCCGCATGAACTGCCGCAACTTTGCCGGTCGTGGTATCCGCCACCAAAGCCGGGACGCAATCCGCCGTACATACCCACACCGACTCCTGGGGTCCCGTCGTCATCAAGCCATCCGCCGGGGCTAGGGCAGGGGTATCCAGGGAGGGGGGAATCGGGGTCAGGTCACGGGTGCTAAGGACACAATCCCCATGCACCTGCCGCACCCGATAGGTTTTGGCCGCTGGGTGCAGGATCGGGGTTAATTCCTGGGGCGATCGCGCGTGGAAGTGTTGGGTAAAAAAGCCGTGGGGCCACGGTTCCAGCAGCGAACAGGTGAGGTAGGGGAGATCCTCCCAGGTTTGCCAGTGCCAGGTATGCATGGGTAATGGACGGATAACGTTCTGTGGGGCAAAGAGTCAGTTATATTGAGAAATATAACGAGGTATTAGCGACTTGCTGACCGTTGAATACCAGGATACTGGTTCTCTGGTCCGCGATCGTGCCTTGATTGTGGTTACCCCTGATCACCGGGTGTCCTAAACTCTAAATGCCCTTTTGGATAGACCTACTTAACCTTGCTGGCGTTCCTAAAAGCAATTCGCGATATTATTACCCACTGGTGGTCGGAATTTACCGTCCAGACCAAATTGATGGCGGGGGCAACCCTGTTTGTCTCCTTACTGATGAGCGGGTTAACATTTTGGGCGGTGAATACGATTCAGCAGGATGCCCGCCTCAGTGATACCCGCTTTGGCAGTGACTTGGGGTTATTGCTGGCCGCAAATGTTGCGCCCTTGGTGTCGGAAGACAAGCTATCGGAACTGGCCCATTTTAGTCAACGCTTCTATGACAGCACCTCCAGTGTGCGCTATATCCTCTACGCCGATGAGGAGGGTACCATACGCCTCAGTATTCCCTTCTCTGCTCTTGGTGAACGGTTTGATACCGCAGAGGCTAGGGCTAACCCCGATCCGGTAACCGCTGATCCGCCTGCTAGGGCCATTCAACGGCGGATTCAGTTACCCGACAATTACCTCAACCATGTCGAATCCCGGAATTTTGCGGCCCTCCCCCTCGTCCGCCAGCACAAAACGCCAGGGGGTGAGGTAACGGATGTCTTTGTGCCCCTGGTCCAGGCCGATCAATACCTAGGCGTGCTGGCGATCGGGATTAACCCTAACCCGACGGTGGTGGCTTCCTCCCACCTGACGCGGGATGTAACGATCGCCGTCTTCGTGTCGATCTGGGTGATGGTAATCCTGGGGGCGGTCTTTAATGCCTTGACAATTACGAAGCCGATTAAGGAATTGCTGGTGGGGGTGAAGAATATTGCCGCCGGGAATTTTAAGCAACGGGTGGATTTGCCCCTGGGGGGTGAACTGGGGGAATTGATCCTCAGTTTCAATGAAATGGCGGAGCGGCTCGAACACTACGAGGAACAAAATATTGAGGAACTAACCGCTGAAAAGGCGAAGCTGGAAATCCTTGTATCGACGATCGCCGATGGTGCCGTTTTGCTCAACAACGAATTGCAAATTATTTTGGTGAATCCTACGGCACGACGGCTGTTTGGCTGGGAAGGGAGGGATCTGATTGGGGAAAAGGTGCTTTACTATTTGCCTGTCTCAGCCCAGGTGGAACTCACCCGGCCCCTCTATCAAATGGTACAGGGCGAATGCGAAACGGCTGAATTCCGCATCACTTTAGATGAACCCGCCCCCCGCACGATTCGTCTGCTCTTAACCAACGTGTTGGATCAGGCGCGGGAGAATGTCAAGGGGATTGCGATGACGATCCAGGACATTACCCGCGAGGTGGAACTTAATGAGGCCCAAAGCCAGTTCATCAGTAATGTTTCCCACGAGTTGCGCACCCCCCTGTTTAATATCAAGTCCTTTATTGAAACGCTGCATGAATTTGGCGATAGTTTAGGGGAAGAAGAACGGCGGGAGTTTCTGGAAACGGCCAATCATGAGACCGATCGCCTGACCCGGCTAGTCAACGATGTTCTGGATTTGTCCCGGCTGGAGTCGTCGCGCCAGTACCACTTTGAGGCGGTGGATCTGAATATGGCGATCGAGCAAACCCTCCGCAGCCACCAACTCAATGCCAAGGACAAGGGGATTGAACTATCCTATGAAGCTGCCAAGGACTTGCCCACGGTGCTGGGCCATTACGATCTGTTGCTCCAGGTATTTGCCAATTTAGTGGGAAATGCCTTGAAATTCACGCCCCGTGGCGGCAAGGTGGTGATCCGGGCCTACCAACTCTCCCCGGAAGAGTCCGGGATTACGGTACACCACTATAGCAACTTGGCCCATTACGACACCCCAACCGATTGGGTTGCGGGTCTGGATGGCCCGGATGCCCAGACGGCTTCGCCTGCGTTTCCCCATACTTCGCTGGCGTCGCCCCCTGGATTTGTGCGGATTGAGGTGGCAGATACGGGGATTGGGATTGATGCGAAGGATCTGCATACGATCTTCGATCGCTTTGTGCGGGTGGAGAATCGGGTGCATACCCTGGAGGGAACTGGGTTAGGGTTGTCGATCGTGCGCAATATTGTCGAGAAACACCACAGTACCGTGCAGGTGATTAGCGAGGTCGGTGTTGGGACAACCTTTTGGTTTGATCTCGCGGTGTTTCAGGAGCAAACCCACGCTGAGTCGGGGTTGATCAAGGACTATAACGGGTGTTCCGCCAGCGAGTCGCTCGTAACCGAGGGGGTGCCTGTGGAGGATCATGTCGCTTCCTAAGGCACCGGGTTTGCTCGTCAATTTGGCTTTTTTGAGTCGCCGTCCAACGGGGCATACGAATTACGCCATGCAGGTATTGCCCTATTTAGCTGCCTTACAGCCCAGGGTGTTGGTGCCAGCGGATCAGCAAGCTCAGATCCAGTTGGGTAATCCCCCCCAAGATACGAAGACAGCCGGATATGAAGTCATGCCGATCGCGGGTAATATGACACCGGATCAGGGGGCAGTGGGGCATTTGCGGCGTTTGGGCTGGACGCAGTTTCAGTTACCTGCCATTTATCGATCGACGCCCACGAACCTGCTGTTTTCCCCGATTCCAGAGGCTCCACTCTATACCGGTTGTCGGTTTGTTGTGACAGTCCATGACCTGATTCCCTTGCGGTTTGGAGGGCGGTTTTCCCGCTTAGCCACCTATTTTCGGGTCTATGTTCCCCGCGTTCTCCATCAGGCTGTCCACATTCTGTGTAATTCCCAGGCGACGGTGCAGGCGGTGCAGTCCACTTTTGGCATTCCTCCCCATAAACTCACGGCAACGCCTTTGGGGTACGACGATAGCCATTTTCGTGATTTAGCCCTACCAACGGCGAATTATTTTCTATATCTGGGCCGCCACGATCGCTATAAAAATGTCTCGCGGGTGATCACGGCTTTTGCAGCTTTGGCGGATCGGGAATGTGAATTATGGCTGGCGGGTCCCAGCGATCGCCGCTATACCCCGGAACTGCACGCCCAAGTCACGGCGCTCAATCTTCAGGATCGGGTCAAGTTCCTGGATTACGTTTCCTATGCGGATCTCCCCAAGCTGCTAGGGCAGGCGATCGCCCTCGTTTTTCCGAGTCTGTATGAAGGCTTTGGGTTACCCGTGCTGGAGGCAATGGCCTGTGGGACCCCCGTAATCACCTCCAACTGCTCGGCCCTGCCGGAAGTCGCCGGGGAAGCGGCCCTTTTGGTCAACCCTTATGCTGAAGCCGAGATCACCGATGCGATGCACGCGCTGTTGGTCGATACAAACCTGCGATCGCGTCTGCGGCAAGCGGGCTTGGAACGTGTGCAGACCTTTAGTTGGGCCAAGACCGGAGCCATGACCAATATGGTATTACAACAGTATTTGTAGGGATGAACAGCGAGCCAGTCAACGGGCTGAGGGCTGTCTAGCTAATCCTTAGATCTGCTCGGCAAGCCTACCGGCAGCCGTTCGGCGCAAGTCTCACCGATGATGGGTTGCCCCTAATGGACTGAATTTGGTGCCAGAAGAAAGGGATGACCGTTAAACGTCAGCCCCCCCCGGCCTTAACCCGAACTCAAGGTGCTGAGGACAAGATTATCGCGGTGAATCACCGTTTCGGGACTGCTTTGGCCCAGGATTGTGGGGATTTCCTCCGATCGGCGGCCCTGGATTTTTTGGAGGTCGCTACTACTGTAGTTAACGATGCCCCGCGCAATTTCCTGGCCAGCCTGATCACAGATGAGGACCGCATCTTTACTTTGAAATTCCCCCTCCACCTCAATGATCCCTGCCGCCAGTAGGGACTTGCCGGCCTTTTGGATGGCGTTGACGGCCCCCGTATCCAGGTAGAGCTTGCCAGCGGGAACCAGGCTATAGGCGATCCACCGTTTCCGGGCATTGATCGGACGGGGTTGGGGTTCAAAGTGGGTGCCGATGAGTTCCCCTTGGAGGATGTGCTCGATTTTCTGGGGAGATTTGCCTTCGGTGATGACCGTGCGGACCCCGGCATCAGTGGCAATGCGGGCTGCTGCAATTTTGGTCGCCATGCCCCCAGTTCCCCACTGGGACCCCGTATTTTCCTTGGCCGTCACTTCCTGCTCGCGGGTTTGGTTCACCAACTCGGCCAGCTCATCCAGTTGGACAAGGCTGATCGGTTTGGCATCGGCATGAATGCGAGGGTTAGCAGAATAGAGCCGATCGACATCCGTGAGCATAAACAGCCAATCGGCCTCCACTAAACTCGCCACTAGGGCCGACAGGGTATCGTTGTCGCCAAATTTCAGTTCATCGACAGCCACCGTGTCGTTCTCGTTGACGATCGGGATCACCCCCAGTTTGCGCAATTCACAGAAGGTCTGGTAGACATTCACATAGCGGCTCCGCTGGACCAGATCGCTGCGGGTAAGCAATACCTGGGCGATCGGTTGTTGTAGGGAAGTAAACAGATCATCATAAATGCGCATCAACCGTCCCTGACCCACGGCAGCGACCGCCTGCTTCAGGGCGATCGTGCGGGGGCGTTCGAGCAATCCCAGGCGGGCACACCCCACCCCCACTGCCCCGGAGGAGACCAGCACGACCTGATGGCCCTGCTGTTGCAGCCGTCCCAAGGTTTCCACCAATGCCGCGATCGTGGACAGGGCCAGCATTCCCGTTTCCGGCTGGGTGAGGCTAGAGGTACCGATTTTGACGACGATCGTTTGGGGCATGGTCTGAGGGGAGCCGAGATAGGAGCAGCCCAGGGAGATAGTCAGGGCAACCCCCCCTGGGGCAACCCGTTCCTAGCGTCAGGGAGTCTGGTAATTGACGATGCGGGCAAAGTCTGCTGGCTGCAAGCTGGCACCACCCACCAGTGCCCCATCAATCTCGGGCTGGGCCATAATTTCGTCAATATTGCCTGGTTTGACGGAACCGCCATACTGGATTGGGACATCCGGATTATTCAGTTGGCTGCGGATCAGGCCGATCACCCGGTTTGCTTCCGTGGCTTCACAGGTGTCACCGGTCCCGATCGCCCAGATGGGTTCATAGGCAATGATCAGATTTTGTTGATCGATATCGATGAGATCCTGGGCCAGTTGGGTATAAATCAGCTTTTCCGTTTCGCCCGCATCGCGCTGCTGTTTGCTTTCGCCGACACAGAGGATGGGGGTTAACCCGGCGGCTTGGGCGGCTTTTAAGCGCCAATTCACGGTCTCGTCGGTTTCGCCGAAATATTGCCGCCGCTCGCTGTGGCCAATAATGACGTAGCGAACCCCAATCTCCACCAGCATGGCTGCCGAAATCTCACCGGTATAGGCTCCTTCCGTTTCCCAATGGACGTTCTGGGCACCCACCCGCACCCGGCTACCGTGAAGACTTTCTGAGAGGGTCCGGAGATCGGTGAAGGGGACACAGAGCATAACCTCCCGCTCTTCCGGGGTATCCGCTAGCAGGGGTAGGAATCCCTTCAGGAACTCCAGCGCCTCTGCCTGGGTTTTATACATTTTCCAGTTACCAGCAATGACGATCTTGCGCACAGGCCCATTCTTTCTCGTTTGACCATCCCCCAGTGTATACCGTGACCGGCCCTGTCCTGCCCTTCTGGTGAGGGGTTAAGGGGTAAATCTTTAGCTATTTTCGCCTTCAAGCCAGATCGGGGATGAGGGCCAGAATGCCTTGGAAACATAGGTGGAGATCGGGGATGAGTTGGGCGGCGATCGTCGGATGTTCGGCTTGTAAATAGCTCAGCAGGCGGGGACCATCCCCACCCGTGAGGCAAATGGGACCGTGGGGAAATTGCTGTTGCCAAGCCCCCACTGTCGTGTGCAGCGTGGCCAGTATTCCGTAGATGACCCCACTGGCGATCGCCGTCTCCGTGTCTTGTGCCCAGCGGGGAGGCAAGGTAGCTGGTGGCGACACGATCGGGAGGGCTGCTGTCTGTTGGGCTAAGGCCCTGAGCTGGAGGGACAGACCGGGTAGGATAGCCCCCCCTACAAGCTGATGATTACCATTCACCCCTGTGAACGTCAGGGCCGTTCCCGCATCGATCACCAGGCTGGGAAACCCATAGGTTACGCCCGCTCCCAGGAGTGCCAATGCCCGATCGATCCCCAGGGTAGGGTACAATCCCGCGAGGGGAATGTCCGTTAGCGAGAGGACCCTTGCCGCCGGATAGGCTTGCCACAAGGCCGTTTGGGCGGGCACTACCGAGGCAATCCAGACCGGTAACGGCGATCGGGGCATCCCCTGGGCCGCGATTGCCCTCGGCACCAGTGCCTCCACCGCGATCGGGGCCGACAAGTGTGGGGTATCCCAGGTAGCGCGCACCTGTCCTTGCTGCAACCACGCCCAATGGAGCCGCGAATTCCCCACCACCAGCGCCACCCCCCCCCTTCGGGTCCCTTCGCGTCCTTCGTGCCTTAGGGGTTCCTCTCCCCCGTCGTCCCCACGCATTCCCCCTATCCCCCGTGCTGCCAGATCGTGAAACCCTCTTCCAAGCCTACCTCAGCCAAGAAACTGGC
>NZ_JBRCAD010000228.1:0-19471 GCF_053493415.1 Trichothermofontia sp.
CAACAGGATCGTACTGCGGTCCTCTGGGTCTGTTTCTAGATCTGGCGGGGCGGCCTTGGGCAAGAAGGCTGTGTGGGCTGACCAGGCAACCAGTTCGCGATCGCTGAGAGACTGGGGGTCATTGAGGGTTGCTGCCCCTGACGCTAGGACAGCACCCTCCAGCGGGGGGGCAACTTGCGTCTCGGCGGTGGCGGCGGATGGGGCGTTGAGGACGGGTTGCAGTTCAGGCGGGAGTTGCTCTAGGGCTTGCAGGACAGCTTGGGCCGATGCATAGCGTTGGGTATAGTCGTGGTGCACCATCTGATCTAACAGGGTCACAAGGGCCGGGGGAACCTGGGGGGCAAAGGCGTGCCAATTAAGCACCCCGGTGGTGGGGTCCTGCTCAAAACTCCGGGGGGGCAGACCCGTCAGGGCCTCGATCGCGATCATCCCCAGGGCATAGACATCGCTGTTGAAATGGGGGCGTCCCGCCGACTGCTCGCTGGGCATATAACCGGGTGTCCCCACGGCGATCGTAAATTTAGTATTGGGGTCCATATCCGCGATTTGGGTAGACAATTTCTTGGCAATACCAAAATCAATGATCACGAGCCGCTGGTCCGACTGGCGACGAATGATGTTGGCGGGTTTGAGATCCCGGTGAATGACACCCTGGTTATGGATAAAGGCCAGCACGGGCAGCAGATCCGCTAGCAGTTGGACCACCCGCACTGGCGACAATCGCCGTTCAATCAGGAACTCACTAGCCAGGGAACAGCCGTCAATTAACTCCTGCACGATATAAAATTCCTGCCCTTCTTCAAAAAAAGCCAGCAATTCAGGAATTTGGGGGTGTCGCCCTAAACGTTCTAGGGAATCGGCTTCCGTCCGAAACAGTCGCCGTGCCAGGTGCAGGACGTTCGGATTATCCGTAACAACCTTCAGTTGCTTCACCACACACTGGGGCTGGCCCGGTCGCTGGGTATCTTCAGCCACATAGGTTTCGCCAAACCCGCCGGACCCCAAGACGCGCACAATTTTATAGCGATTGCTCAGGAAGGTTCCGGCCAAGGCTTGTTGACGCGCCTGGAGCAGATCCTTGAGATCATCCTGCTGGCTGATAATTTCCTGGACGATCGGCGAGGTGACGTAGTGTTTGAGGGTATCCCGCAACTGCCGTTTCTTGCGTTGTTCCTGGACGGTGCCAATCACCAATTGCGCTAATCCGCCCAGCACAATCGTCATAGCAGGCAGGGCAACGGGCAGGATCAGCGCCCCCTGCACAAAGGTTACATAACCCAGAGCCACCCACCCACTGCCCAGACCGATGGCAATCCCCAACCGCCCCAACAACGATCGTGGACGGGTTAGCACCCAGGCGGCTCCTGCCGTGATGAGTAAGACGGCCAAGCCGCGCAGGGGAGCCGGGGGGATGGCTGCCGCGATCGTCCGACCTTGCATGAGGGTCGCGATCGCCGTGGCGTTGATCACAATCCCTGGCATTCTTTCGGGGTATAGCCAGCTATTGGCAAAGGGGGTGGGATGGAAATCCTGGTGGGCGATCGCGGTCGATCCGACTAGCACAATCTTGTCTCGGAAATAGGCCCCTGACTGAAACCGGGTTGCCCAGTTATTAGCATCCAACACATCCAGGAAGGGCACCTGATCAAACACGGGGGCGGGACCATAGAAAAAGAGGTTACTCCCGGCGGGCGTTGGGTAGGACAGTTGGGCTACCTGGAGCGTTGCCTCAGCAAAGGTGGGCACCCCCCCAGCGACGCCTTGCAAGGCTAAGGCTTCACGGGGGGGAAGGCGGCGAAGTTGCTCATTAACGAATTGGCTACCCAGTTGATGAATGCGGCCATTGGCTTCAATCAGGTAGTTAATCGTGCCCATCAGGGCGTGATCTTCAAACAGGGGGAGGGGGGCCAACAGCCGATCAATGCGACCAGCGCTACCAGGAAGATTTTCCTGGCCCACGTATTGGGCCGCCAGCACAACCCGTTCACCTTCCCGCTCGAGGACTGCCGCTAGGGCCTGATCGTCCTCCGGGCCATAGAGACTAGGGGTGGTGAATAGTAAGTCTAGGGAGACCGATCGCGCCCCGGCCTGAAGTAGGCGATCGATGACAAGGGCGTAGACTTCTCGTCGCCAGGGCCAGGTTTGGATCAGGGGTAAGTAGGGATACCGGTCTACTTCCTGTTGATACTCGCGTCCCAGGGTCAACGCATTATCATCGATCGTCAGGATGACAATATCAGCGGGCGTCGGCACCGGACCCCGCAACTCGAAAAAGAGAGCCTGGGTTTCTCGCTCCAGTTTTTGGACCAGGGGGATATCCAAACCAGTAGCTAGGGCAGCTAGCAGCACAACCGTACCCGTTACCCAGTTACCCCAACGTCGTCCTTTGAGGAGGTGTTGAATCCGGGTGATCGCCGTTGCCGGGTGGGTAGGGCGTTCCTGGGAGGTGGCTTCTCGTTCAGTGGGCAGACGATGCTCAGCCGCAGTACCAGCGGCTGAGCCGGGTAAGGGCGACATGGGTGAGGGGTCCTGCTTCATTTCTGGCATAACCTCACAGAAGGAACAGGCGCAGCAGAGTGCTGGGGGGGAATGGACTGTCTAGATGGCAGGCAGGATGCCTAACCCACAAGGCCGGCTTGACTGTCATGAGCTTGTGGAATAGCCGTCTCGGCTGTCTAGATGGCAGGCAGGATGCCTACCCCATAACTGTTTTTCGTCCGCCTAGCGTCTCCGCAGGAGAATCTACTGACTCTGGCACATGCTCCCCAAGCGATGGGTAATGCTGGCCATTTGGCAAACCTTACCCACGGATGCAGCATTTTACTTAGCTTAAATCAGCGGTGAATCTGACCACTGTACGGCTCTATCATAACGCGCCCCTTTCCCAACCCACACCACAATGACAAGGGGCATGAGGCGTACTGTCTATACCCAACTGCCAATCAGGATAAAGGCTGCCCAGTAGTAGGGATTTTGGTATGCCGGGTACCAATCGGGATCATGATCGGGGTTATGTAATAGGGCGAGTTGCGCTTCACGGAGGGCAGCCGCTCGGCTTTTACCCAGGGTGAGCGATCGATAGAATTGTTTCATGAATAGGGCTGTGGACTGATCGTTTACCTGCCACAGGCTAGCGAGGGTACTCCGTGCCCCTGCGCGAATGGCAACGCCCGCTAACCCTAAATCGCCCCGGCGATCGCCCTTGGCCGTTTCGCAGGCACTCAGGACGAGCAGTTCTAGGTTGGTGGGATGCCGTTGGGTTCTTTCCCACAGGAGGCGATCGAGATCCTCTAGGGAGAGGGCTTGGTCATAGGCCCAAATGCGGGTCTCAGCAGGGTCAGAACTGAATTGCCCGTGGGTGGCCAAGTGCAGAATGGTGATCGGGGCATGTTGCAAACGATCCTGGAGGGCTTGAACTGTAAATTGCTGATTGAGCAGAATGGTATGGGTTTTAACAAAGGCTTTGATGCCCTGAATTTCGGTGGTAATGTTCTCTAGCGGATCAAGGCCCGCACGGGTAAAACTCTCCCCCACACTAACGCCGGATAGCAATGCCTGGTCCCGTTTAGGATTGAGGGGGACTAGGGGGCGAATATATGAGCCGGGCACGTAGGCAATACTGTAGTCTTCGATGAGATAGCGATCGTTTTCATCCTGAAGTAAAGCCAGGGGAATACCTTGCAGATCACCGTCAATCACAAAGAGCAGGTTGCCGGAGGCGGGTAGTGCAGGACGGATCGGCTGAATAAGAGCGGCATAGAATTGATGAAGGGCCTGCTGCAAGCGATCGCTAAAGTTATTTTCATCAATCTTGGCAGCACCCAAATGATTTTGGATAAGATTAAAATTAGACTCGACTTCCTGCCAATCTATGATCTTAGCGATTAGCTTTTCAGAATATCTTGGTGAATTCACAATTGTCAAAATTTTATGACTACTTTTGAGGTTAATAAGGTAAATAATGACATCATCAGCATGAAGATTATTGCCAAGACGTTTAGTAATTTCCTGCTCTAGAAAACGCTGCTCTCCAGTGCTGTACAGACCACATTTGAGAAAATTTTCTAATTCAACTTGTTGGAATTTACGGTTTATCTGAATAATCGCTTGTAAAGTATCTTGACTGGGCTGATTTTTTCGTTCTAGATACAGTTCAATTAATTCACGATAGATGGGTTCAATGTCGGTTTTGAAGGGAAATAAAAGATCTGAACTGTTATATAAAATTTCTTTGCGAATCTGGTCTAGATCGACGATCGCGGCGGTATAGGCGGCGATCGCGGCATGGTGATCGCCGAATTGATGGTGGATCTGGCCCAGTTGATGTTGGGTGCGAAAGGTCAACTCTGGAGCCTTGAGCCGTTGGGCTAGTTGAATACTTTGTTCTGTATACTGTCTAGCTTGCGGTAGATGGCCCATCACCTGGTACAGGTAGCCTAATTGGCCTAGCGCGATCGCCTGGAGGCGTTGATGGTGTAGATGACGCGCCAGATCCAGGGCAGTGGTCATCAATTGTTGGGCAGTTGCCGGTAGATCGGGGCCTAGCTCTGGTAGCTGGAGTAGGCTTTTGGCCAGATGAAGGCGGGCGTGAATGGCTTCGATTGTGGGTAAATTCGTCCAGGGGTTGGGGGTACTCAGGAGGGTGGTGACGATCGCCCGTTGGCGATCTTGTACCCGGCGGAGTTCTTGCTCAAATTCTGGGTAAAGGCGATGGGATTGTAGCCATTCAGCATATTCAACTAAAAAATCAAGATAATTCACCTGGATCAGCGATCGCAGATTCAGGGCCTCGGCCCCCAGCTCAACCTGGTTGGCTTGTTCATAAAGGTTTGCTATGTTTTGGGCCAAGGTGATAACGGGTTGCAGCTCCAAAATTTGCTTGTGGTTGCGTCGTTCGGCTAGGGCTTGCTGGGCGAGATAGGCGAGTCGTTCAATATTGCCTAAACTCAGGTAATGCCTGACGATCTCGGCTGGATCGCCAAGGGGCTGGGCGATCGCTAAGCCTTGGGTAGCCAACTGCTGAGCAATCTCAACCTCACCTAATTTACGGAGGGCCTCACCTGCAACCCGTAATCCAAGCGCAGTCAGGGGGGAAGGGTCAAGGCGGGCAAGTTCCTGGGCGAGGGCAGTTTGTTCGCGATCGGTCAGACGCTGGCGGTAATCTTGTAACCGACAACGGGCGCTAATACGGGTGAGGGGCAGCACCGACAACACTTCGCTACAGGCTTGGCGATCGTGCCCTAGGGCTAATAGGGCAAGGCTATGGTTAATGCGACTGCCCGCAATCCCTTCCGCGTAGTCGAGGTGTTGGTATAACTGGCGAGCTTGTTGCCAACTGTGGAGGGCGGCTTCGGGCTGACCGCTGTTGAATTGCTCATGGCCTTGAGCCGTTAGGCGGGCAGCCTGTTGGCGTTGGCTTTCGGCGCGACTAGCCTGGGAAAACCAGGTGGGTGAGGATCGTTGGGGCGCAACCGGGGCGGGTTGGCCCACTGCCGCTGCCGCCATCATGAGCAGAATGACCACAATAAGCAGGAAGAGAAAGCGTTGGTAGGCTTTTGTGCGGGTGAACATGGCAGCTAACTCCAATGCTTTAGGTGGGGTGGCTGGTGGGGCAGGGATTGGGGAGGTTCTCGAATGGCTCCTGTGGGTCTATACGCGGGTTGAAGGGACTGGCCCCCACTAACTCAACTTGCCCCCTGGCATTGACTTGCCAATGGGTGACCTCGGTGATAGAGGGAAGGATCATGGCTTGGGGCGGGGGCGCGGGGGCGATCGGGACGACGGGATCGGACCATCCTCCCATGCTGGGCAGGGTTCCCCCAACGTCTGGTGGCAATCCCCCCCAGCCCGTATTGTGGTAGCGAGAGGTGCCCGATCGACACCCCTCTTCAACTGGGGGGAGGTCTTGAAAAGTGGGAAGGGTGGCAAACAATCCTCGGCCAGGATCACGCTCCAGGATAGTTAGCTCAACCTGCCCGTCAAACTCTGGGCCTAGGGCGGAGCTAGCGGTGATATCACTGCGGTCTGTGGACGATCGGCGTGGGGCGGCTCCAAAGATGGCCTGGGCGGCAATGCGCACTCGTCCCCCCGGCCCGCCACGGGAGTTGGCAAAGATATCACTATTTTCCAAAGCGCTGAGCGAAGTGGTTGTAATAAAAATATTGCCCCCTGATGTTTTTTGGGCAGCGTTGGTGGTGATTTGGCTCCCGCGACGCAGTTGGAGATTTTCGCTATAAACCTCAATATTGCCAAACTGACCGGACTGAACTTCTGCCGTTAGTTTTCCGCCCTCTATCAGTTGAACGAGTGGCGCAACAATAATCAAACTTCCCGCATCGCCTGTCCCCTCGTTATTCACACCAATTTCACCCCCATCCTGAACAAGAAGTCGTGGTGTTGTGATGATAATACTGCCCGCATCGCCAGTGGGTGGAACAGGACGATCAGGAGGAATCAGCGCACCGGCTCGAATGGTACTTGAACCTTTCAGTGGGCTACAGTCGCACCGTCCTGTAACTTCAACAGACTCTAATGCTGTAATAATGATGCTCCCCGCATTGCCTGCCCCTCGGCTAAAAGAACTAATATCACCGCCATCTTTCAACACTAAACGATTGGTTGTCACCCTTAATGTTCCGGCATTGCCTTCTGCTAAGGTACTCGAAGATAAGGCGCTAGGTGCTGGTGACGGCACTCCTAGAATCGTGATGGGATTCTTACTGGTGCCAGCGAGATAAACTAAGTCAGCGTTAACGGTAATATCTCCTGAATTTCCCGTACCACGGTAGTTAGCAGTATTAATCTGACTGCCGCCGCTGACGACCAAATCACGGGTGTTAATCGTTAAACTACCCGCATCGCCCTCACTGATCGTTTCTGTTAAAATCGCACTCAGACCGATTGCTAGGGCTAGCCCCCTGATTGTCTCTGATGTCAGTTCAGTCGTGGTACGCAATGATCTGATGTCAGTTCAGTCG
Source organism: Trichothermofontia sp. (assembly GCF_053493415.1). Lineage (NCBI taxonomy): Bacteria > Bacillati > Cyanobacteriota > Cyanophyceae > Leptolyngbyales > Trichocoleusaceae > Trichothermofontia > Trichothermofontia sp. Next base: position 6,978 of record NZ_JBRCAD010000228.1, read on the forward strand.
TGGTACGCAATGAGATGCTTTCGGCATTGATTTCAATATCTCCCCCGCGACCTTGATCCAGGGTAATGGCTACCATATAGCCACCATTCAGGGACAGGTCTTTCGTCGCGATCGCGATATCCCCGGCTTTACCAAGACCGTCCGTCCCTGTCGCCAAGAAAGCATTTTCGATCTGAATTACCTCGGCGGCATTAATAGTTAGGTTGCCACCTTGACCCGTGCCGTAGGTTGAGGTTAAAATCGCTGCCCCATTATCAAGGGATAGCTTACCCGTTGTAATGGTCAAATTCCCGGAATTTCCGGCTCCTATACTCAGGGTGAGAATGCCATCATCAAATACATCCCCAGTACCCGCCCCCTCTCCAGACGCGATCGCATCCTGGGGTCTGGCTTCCAGTAAGCTCCTAATTCTTTCCAGCAGGTTGCCGCTGCCTAGCAGTTCAATCGTATTGGCCTGGATCGTGATACTGCCAGCATTGCCCGCCCCGATCGTGGATGCCGAAATAAAGGACTTGTCTTCCAGTTTGAGATCGGATGCTTTTATATCAATTCCTACCCCATCCCGATCGTCGATCGTATTGGCCGTAATCGCCGATCGCTCCCGTAAACTTACCTGGTTTCCATATACAGCAATGCGACCACCACCTGGCCCCGTCGTGTCGAGTCGCGCCTGATTTTGCATCACCACATCCCGAAAATCAGACACCGGGGAAAAATCAAGCTGATAGCCTAGGGGCGTCGCTGCTAAACCCACATAACTTTCGCGATCGACTGCCCCCACCTCAAGATTGCCCCCAGCCGCCCAGAGGTTACCCGTCAGCACCACATCTCCCCCCACTAATGCTAACGTTCGTCCCGGCAGCACCTCCAAACCACTGGGGTAGTTAAACACCGGATTAATATTACGGGCCGCATTGGTGATCGTGCCCATCTGCTGTCCAAATTGCAGCCCGATCGGCGTCGAAACCGTCAACAAACTCGGTTGATTCGTCACCTCCGTCCCAAACTCAACCCCATCGGCAAATTTCAGCCCACTGGCCGTAGATGCCAAAAACGATCCCCCCACCTCTAGCCGCGCATTGGGGCCAAACAGGATGCCATTGGGATTCAGTAGGAAAAAATTAGCCGCACTCGCCGATCGCAGCGTTCCCTGAATATTTGAAATCGAATTACCCGTCACGCGACTGATGATATTCTCGACGGGTGATGTTTGGGTAAAGTCCGCGATCGCGCCCTGCGGGATCGAAAAACTTTCAAAACTATGGAAGAGATTTTGACCCGCGATCGTGCCTTCTGTAATCGTGTAGAGATTACCTTGTTGTGAAACGACTGAATTATTGGGTAAGCTAGTATCGGGTTTTATTTGCGCATGACTTGGATTATCGAAAGCGCCTAAAATAACTAACGGCGTGGCGATTAGAGCGTGCCAAAGTTTCATATCAGTAACCTCAAAATTATGAAAGCTGAATTACAGATCATTGAATCAAACTTGAATTGAACCACCAAGGCACAAAGGCCACCAAGAAACACTAAGAGCTTGGTGAAACTTTGTGTTCTTCGTGTCTTTGTGGTTACTTAACCTAGTCATCAGCAGGCAAAATACCTACCCTACGAGTCTTAATGACCAATACCCACATAATAGAAGCCTGCATTTTGCAGCACCTCACGATCGAGGAAATTCCGCCCATCGATCATGACTGGGTTATGCATCAATTGGGCAATTTGAACATAGTCCAGGCTTTGGAATTGCGGCCAATCCGTGACCACCACCAAGGCATCACATCCATCAGCTAGTTGCTCCAAATTCGTTTCCACAATCACATTAGAAATGCCAAACCGTAGGCCCGTTTGCGACACGATCGGATCATAGGCTTTCACCTTGGCCCCCAGTCGATGGAGATGTTCAATCAAATCCAACGACGGCGCATCCCGCATATCATCTGTATCCGGCTTAAAAGTCAAGCCCAACAGACCAATGGTTTTCCCCTTCAGAATTTTCAACACCTGTTGCAGTTTTTCCACCACAATCATGCGCTGGCGTTGATTCGTGCTAACAGCAGCCTTGAGTAGTTGGGTGTCATAGCCATAGTCCTCTGCCGTGTGGATCAGGGCTGCTAAATCCTTAGGAAAACAAGACCCACCCCAACCGATCCCAGCTTGCAAAAATTTGCCGCCAATCCGCGAATCGAGGCCAATGCCCGTAGCCACTTGCACCACATCGGCCCCCACGCGATCGCAGATATTGGCAATCTCATTGATAAAACTAATCTTCGTGGCCAGGAACGAATTTGCCGCATACTTGATCATCTCCGCCGAGTTGAGATCCGTCACCACAACTGGCACTGGATTGGTCAGGTCAAGATACTCAGGCTCCAGTTTCCGATCGATGATCGGTGCATAAAGCTGCTGCATCAGATCCAACGCCCGCTGGCTATTACTCCCCAGCACAATGCGATCGGGATTAAAGGTATCGTAAACCGCCGACCCCTCCCGCAAAAATTCCGGATTACTGACCACGTCAAACTCAGCCGTAATACTCGACTTTGGTGCTGCCCCCTCGCTATTCTTCTTGCCATCCGTGATGCCATCCATAATCAACATGCGCACCCAGTCCCCTGACCCGATCGGCACCGTTGATTTGTTCACAATCACCTTATAGCCCTGTTCACCACCACTCAGACAGTGACCAATTCCACGAGCCACCGCCTCCACATAGCGAGTGTCGCTTTCACCAGTGGGTAAAGCTGGTGTCCCTACCGCGATAAACAGGACTTCTCCGTGCCGAACCCCTGCCGCCAAATCCGTACTAAATGACAGCAGGTTTGCCTCGGTTGACGCCTTCATAATCTCCACCAAACCTGGCTCAAAAATGGGAGATTGTCCCGCTTTTAAGAGCTTAATCTTGTCTTCATTGTTATCAATACAAATGACCTCATGGCCAATATGGGCAAGACAAACACCCGTGACCAAACCAACATAGCCGGTACCAATTACACAAACACGCATAGTTTTAATGTCCCTCTTGATTAATACGTTCACGAAAATCAGCGATCGTTGCTGCTAAGCCTTCTCGTAGCGGCACTTTCGGTTGCCAATCTAAATGGGTGCGGGCACGGGTAATATCAGGCTGACGGCGGCGGGGGTCATCCTGTGGTAACGGTTTATAGACAATTTCTAAATCGGGATTGACCATCTCCCGTACCGTTTCCGCCAATTGCAGAATGGTGTATTCATCCGGATTACCCAAATTGACTGGCCCAACAAAATCACTATTCATCAGGCGAATCAAGCCCTCAACCAGATCAGACACGTAACAAAAGCTTCGTGTTTGTGACCCATTACCATAGACCGTGAGGGGATTCCCGCGTACCGCTTGCGCCACAAAATTGCTCACCACCCGCCCATCGTTTTCCAACATTCGTGCGCCATAGGTATTAAATATTCGCGCCACTCGAATATCAACGCCATTTTGATGATGGTAGTCAAAGGCTAAGGTTTCTGCGACTCGCTTGCCTTCGTCATAGCACGATCGAATCCCGATCGGGTTGACATTTCCCCAATATTCCTCCGGCTGGGGATGAACATTGGGATCACCATAAATCTCCGAAGTTGATGCCAACAAAAAACGAGCACCAATCCGTTTGGCTAACCCCAACATATAGAGTGTACCCATCACATTGGTTTTGATGGTTTTCACTGGATTATGCTGGTAGTGAACCGGGGAAGCAGGACAAGCCAGATGATAGATCTGATCCACTTCTAAACGAATGGGTTCAGTAATATCATGGCGAATGAGTTCAAAATACGGATGATCCAGCCATTTCAAAATATTGCGTTTATGCCCCGTATAAAAATTGTCTAAACACAAGACTTCGTGTCCTTGATCCATCAAACGATCGATCAAATGCGAACCGATGAATCCTGCACCCCCTGTGACCAGAATTCTCATGGTGACTATCTCAATATGGATATTGACAAAACACCCCTAGCGTAACATGGGGGTTCGTCGTTGCGACTGTCTGAACACGAAGGCATCCTGAAATCCGGCTTGAAATTTAAGCGGGGCTTCCCGATGGTCACTCGAAACAGTTGGGTACAATAGGATACTGGTGCTTAGCATCACAGGCATACTTTATCTGCTGTGGGCAGTGCTTCCTCTCGTCTTTAGCCTATCGTCATGCGCGTTTAATGCTCTATCTCAAAAACGTCAGCTATCATCCCCCCGCCACGGCGACCCCGATCCTGCGATCAATCACGCTGGAATTTGCCCCCCAACAATTGGGATTGATCATCGGCCCCAGTGGCTCAGGCAAGAGTACGCTTCTGGAGATCCTGGCCGGGTTAGCGGAATGCACGGCAGGCGAGATTTACTGGCGTGATCAGGAACTCACCTCCCTACACCTGCAACAACTGGGCGGGCTGGTCTTTCAGTTTCCGGAACGGCACTTTTGCGGCAATAGCATCCTAGAGGAATTGCGCCTCGGACATCCCGGCTTGCGTATGGATCAAATCACCGAAGCCCTCACGGAAGTCGGGTTAGAACAACTCCCCCTAGCCACGGCTCCCCAATCCCTGAGCGGCGGCCAACAACGACGGCTAGCTCTAGCAGTACAACTGATTCGCCAACCCCACCTGCTGCTCTTGGACGAACCGACTGCCGGATTAGACTGGTCCATGCGGCGACAATTGGTGACCCTGTTGGCAAAACTCAAGCAGCACTGGAGTTTATTGGTCGTTACCCATGAAACGGGAGACTTACTAGAGATCGCCGATCGCTGCTGGACCCTGAACCACGGCCAACTTTTCGAGGCTGATCCCAAGCAAATGGCCGCCGATCGCCAACCCCTGCTGATTCCCTAGGCCCCTCACCATGACACGCTGGCAATTTTGGATCGATCGCGGCGGCACCTTCACCGATATCGTCGCCCAACGCCCCGATGGTCACCTGATCATCCATAAGCTGCTGTCGGAAAATCCCGATCGCTACCGGGATGCGGCGATCCAGGGTATTCGTGACCTGTTGGGGGTGCCTGCCGATGCGCCCCTACCCGCGCACCAGATTGGTGTCGTCAAAATGGGGACAACGGTGGCGACCAATGCCTTGCTGGAACGGAAGGGCGATCGCACGTTGTTGCTGATTACCCAGGGGTTTCGCGACGCTTTGCGCATTGGCTACCAGAATCGGCCTGATATTTTTGCGCGGGAAATTATCTTGCCGGAAATGCTCTATGAGCAGGTGATCGAAGTCCCGGAGCGGGTGAGTGCCCAGGGTGAGGTGTTGGTGCCCTTGCAACGGGAGACCCTGTTGCCCGCCCTGCAAGCTGCCTACGATCGCGGTATTCGGGCCTGCGCGATCGTCCTGATGCATGGCTACCGCTATCCTGACCATGAGCGTCAACTAGGGAAACTCGCCCGCCACATTGGTTTTACGCAGGTTTCCCTTTCTCACGAAGTTAGCCCCTTGATGAAGCTGGTCAGCCGGGGCGATACGACGGTGGTCGATGCCTACCTGTCACCGATTTTGCGCCGCTATGTCGATCAGGTGGCCAGCGAGTTAAACGGCCATCCCGACATGCCTGTGGAGCAGCGTCCCCTGCTGATGTTTATGCAGTCGAATGGTGGCTTGACCGATGCCCGCTTGTTCCAGGGGAAGGATAGTATCCTATCGGGTCCGGCGGGGGGTGTGGTGGGTGCGGTGCAAACGAGCGCGATCGCCGGGTTCACGAAAATCATCGGCTTTGATATGGGCGGCACCTCCACCGATGTTTGCCACTATGCCGGGGAATACGAGCGGCGGTTTGAGACGGAAGTGGCGGGGGTACGGCTGCGATCGCCAATGATGGCCATTCATACGGTGGCGGCGGGGGGCGGCTCGATTTTGGCCTTTGATGGTGCCCGCTATCGGGTGGGGCCAGCGTCGGCGGGGGCGAATCCGGGACCAGCGTGTTACCGGCGGGGCGGACCGTTAACGGTGACCGATGCCAATGTCATGGTTGGCAAGATCCAACCGGCCTTTTTTCCCCAGGTATTTGGTCCCAATGGCGACCTACCCCTAGATGCTGAGGTGGTGCGCCAAAAATTTCAAGCCTTGAGCGAAACGATTCGGCAAGCCACCGGGGACCCACGATCGCCGGAGCAGGTCGCAGCGGGATTCCTGGCGATCGCGGTGGAGAAAATGGCCAATGCGATCAAAAAAATCTCGATCCAGCGGGGGTATGACGTATCGGAGTACACCCTGTGCTGTTTTGGCGGGGCCGGTGCCCAACACGCCTGTCAGATCGCAACGCTGCTGGGCATGAAGCAGATTTTTCTCCATCCCTATGCGGGGGTTCTCTCGGCCTATGGCATGGGGTTAGCGGATTTACGCACCCTGCGACAACGGGCGATCGAGCGTCCCCTGACCCCCGATGTAATCCCCGACCTCGCGTCAATCCTGGATGAACTCGCCGCTGCTGGGAAAGCCGAAATTCAGCAGCAGGGCGTAAGTGCAACCCAGATACAGGTGTTACCCAAGGTCCTCCTGCGCTATGAGGGCACCGATGCACCCCTCCTGGTCAATTTTGGTAAAGCAACCCAGATGCGCCAGGATTTTGAGCAGGTCCACCAGCAGCGCTATGGGTTTAGCCAACCCCACAAGACCCTAGTGGTGGAAAGCCTATCGGTAGAAGTAGTCGGTCAAATGCCGATTCCGGCGGAAAGGGCGCGATCGGACACCCGCACCTCCCCCTTGCAACCCACCACCACCGTCCCCATCTACACAGCGGGCCGTTGGCATGACACCCCGGTTTATTTACGGGCCAATCTGGTTCCCGGCGATCGCCTGATCGGTCCTGCCCTCATCATGGAATCCACCAGCACGATCGTCGTTGAACCCGGTTGGCAGGCCGAATTAACCCCCCGCAATCATTTGATTTTGACCGTTATCCCCGATCGTAGGGGCGGGTTTGCTGACAATCTCGCGGGCCAACCAACCCGATCTGTGAACCCGCCCATCGTGGAACCTAGGGACAACCAGAGGGTGGGTTTATTGGGTTTATCGATCGATCGCCCAGACGTGGGTGAACCCGCCCCTACAGAAAACATGGTCCCTCGTAGGGGCGGGTTGGCCGAAAACATTGCGGGGCAATCCCAAATCCCCGTGAACCCGCCCATCATGGAACCCAGGGACAACCAGGGGGCGGGTTTATTGGGTTTATCGATCGATCGCCCAGAGGTGGGTGATACAGAAAACATGGTCCCTCGTAGGGGCGGGTTGGCCGAAAATATCGCGGGGCAATCCCAAATCCCCGTGAACCCGCCCAACCAAGACCCAAATGATCTGACAACCGGACCCGATCCGGTCATGTTGGAAATTTTTAATCATTTGCTGCGATCGATCGCCGAAGAAATGGGGGTAACCCTACAAAACACCAGCTATTCCGTCAATATCAAAGAACGTCTCGACTTTTCCTGTGCCATTTTCGACACCGAGGGCCAATTAGTCGCAAATGCGCCCCATATCCCCGTCCATTTAGGCTCCATGAGCGAAAGTGTGCAAGCCCTAATGGCAGCGAAGGGAGATAGTCTTAAACCAGGGGATGTTTATGTGTCCAACAATCCCTACAATGGCGGCACCCATTTACCGGATATCACGGTCATAACACCCGTATTCTTGGCCAATTCCGAGATTGATCAGCCCCTGTTTTACGTCGCCTCACGGGGACACCATGCCGATATTGGTGGGATTACCCCCGGTTCGATGCCCCCCCACAGTCGCACGGTTGAAGAAGAGGGCGTCTTACTCGATAATTTTAAGCTCGTCGATCGCGGCCAATTCCAAGAAGCGGCTTTACTAGAAATCCTCACAACCGGTCCCTATCCCGTGCGAAATCCGGTGCAAAATATCGCTGATTTGCAAGCCCAAATTGCGGCTAATGAACGCGGTGTCCAAGCCTTGCGAAAACTAGTCGATCACTATGGCCTAGCCACTGTCCAAACCTATATGGCCCATGTTCAGAATAATGCCGAAGCCTCGGTACGACGGGTGATTGAGGTGCTTAAGGAGGGCCATTTTACCTATCAACTGGACGATGGTAGTCAGATCTGTGTCACGGTACGCATCGATCGCGCCAAACGGGAGGCCACGATCGACTTCACAGGCACTTCTCCCCAACAAGCCAGTAACTTCAATGCCCCCGCAGCGGTATGCAAAGCGGCTGTCCTCTACGTGTTCCGAACCCTGGTGGATGATGATATCCCGCTGAATGCCGGTTGCCTCAAACCCTTACACATTCATATTCCCGCTGGGTGTCTGCTCAATCCCCACTATCCCGCTGCCGTGGTGGCCGGTAATGTCGAAACTTCGCAAGCGATTACCAATGCCCTCTATGGTGCCCTGGGGGTGATGGCAGCCTCGCAAGGGACGATGAATAATTTTACCTTTGGCAACGATCGCTATCAATACTACGAAACCATCTGCGGCGGCTCCGGGGCTGGTCCCGGCTTCAATGGCACCGATGCCGTCCATACCCACATGACCAATTCTCGTTTGACTGATCCGGAGGTTCTGGAATGGCGATTCCCAGTTGTCTTAGAAACCTTTGCGATTCGGCCCAACAGTGGCGGAGTCGGTCAGTTCCAGGGGGGCAATGGCGTGGTGCGACGGGTGCGCTTCCGGGAGGCGATGACGGCCAGTATTTTGTCCAGCCATCGGCGGGTAGCGCCCTTTGGCCTGGCTGGCGGGAACCCAGGAGCCGTGGGCCGCAATTGGGTAGAACGGGGCCAGGGGACGGTTGAAACGCTGGCTCATACTGCAACCGTCACCATGCAGCCGGGGGATGTGTTTGTGATTGAAACCCCTGGCGGTGGTGGATTTGGCAGTTCTGCATAATTAGGGGCAGTTCAGGCTGATAGATCGGTGAAGGGTACCAAACACGGGTTGTGACCATGTTTTCTACCACGTCCCATCTATCCCCAGCCGATCGCCGTTTCCTCGCCCAGTTGCAGCAACTTGACCTCCAACCGATCGCGGACAAACTCACAACGCCCGCAGGGATGGCTTCACCCATCGCAGCGCAGCCAATGCAACATAAGCTCATGGCCTACTTGCAATTTTTATTTCTGATGTATCGCTATCCCAAGCTGACCCTCGTTCCTCCCAAGGCGATCGTTCCCGTCTGGCAAGCCCATATCCTAGACACCCGCAAGTATTACCAGGATTGTCAGCGGTTGTTTGGCTGTCTCGATCTCGCCCACCATCAAGCCTGTTTGCTGCCTCTGTCTAGCACCGATCAGCAGCAACTCATGCACGACTTTGCGACCACCTGTGCCTTATTTGAAAAGCATTTTGATACCAATGTATTCACTGTATTAACTTTAGATCAGCCCGGAACCTGTCTACGTCCAAGCTACCAGGCATCCTGATTGCAGGATTAGAATAACACGCAGATCCTAATTCGTGTGATAGTTTTGCCTGCATTCCGGGCATCCTATTTTTGTGACCCTTCATATCTAGCTATCTGGAGGAAAGCCCCATGTCGATCGCCTTTATCCAGCAAGTTATCGCCCTAACAAACCAGGAACGGGCCAAGCTGGGCTTGCGTCCCCTTGTTCCAGACTCACGCCTGATCAACGCTGCCCAAGCCCACAGTGAAGATATGGCCTTGAATGATTATTTCAGTCACACCGGTTTAAACGGATCAGATCCAGATAGTCGGGCGGCGGCTTTTGGTTTTCCTAGGGGAGTTGGTGAAAATATTGGGGGAGGTTATGTATCGCCAGCAGATGTCGTCGCTGGCTGGATGGATAGTCCTGGACATCGAGCTAATATTCTCAATCCTAATTACCAAAGCATTGGGGTTGGCTATTTTTTCCTGGCGAACGATACGGGTAGTGAGAACAACAACCATTATTGGGTACAAAAATTTGGTCTAGCACCGGGTAATAATGTGATCCCTAACCTGGGTGATGGCGGTATCAATGATCCGGGGGCTGGCGATCCAGGTTCCGGTAATACCAGTGGAAATATTGTGGGAACCGAGGGAAACGATCGCCTCACGGGCAGCAATGGCAACGATACCCTAGCCGGACGAGGCGGTAATGATTTCCTGCACGGTCGGCAAGGCGATGATCAATTGGTGGGTGAAGCTGGCGATGATACGCTGCGGGGCGGGAAGGGGAGCGATCGCGTTGATGGCGGCGATGGTAACGATGCGGTCTATGGCGATCGCGACAATGATACGGTCAGCGGTGGCAATGGGGATGATATCCTCTACGGCGGTAAAGACAATGATTCGCTGTTGGGGGAAGGGGGAAATGATATTTTAGCAGGCGATTTAGGCCGAGATACCCTGATTGGGGGACCAGGCATTGATATTTATGTCTTGGGAAGTGATACCTTTGACATTGTTGTCTATGATGACTTAGAAGACTTTATCAAGCTTCCTAGTGGCCTCATCTTTGCTAATTTGGCCATTAGTCAAGGGTTGGATCAATATGTTCAAGATGGGCAAATTGAGACCTTGCTGACAAATCGCAATACGGGGCAACTGTTAGCAGTTTTGCCCGGTGTTGACGCTAGCTTAATTGGACCTGAAGATTTTATTTGAGTATTTCATCCCTGGAAGCACCTCGAAAATATAAATTTTGCGCTCAATAAATTTTGCGCTCATCAGCAATTTCATCTCCTCTTGGGGGAGTTTAACTGTCCCCATCCCCTATGAATCGGGGTGCCCTTTTGGGTTTTTCTGATTGGCTTCCCCATCCGCCCAACTGGCTCCCGGCTCAGCCGCACGGGGTTGACGGCTGGGGCGCGGCATTGGGTAAGGCGTCGTGGGTAAAAGATTTAACTGAGTGGCGCGATCGCGCGTTTGCGGGTCCGCCTCTCCCACTTGGGTTCCCTGGCGACGACGATCGGAGGTACGTTCCTCGATCGTATCCGCCGCAACCACTTCATACAGAATCGCCTGTTTATTGACTTGCGTTCCCTTGCGTAACACCCGCCCCAACCGTTGGACAAATTGCCGCGTGGAACCACTGCCTGCGAGGAAAATGGCAATCCGCACATCGGGCACATCAACACCTTCATCCAGCACATTGGCGACAACCAGGGTTTTGTAAATCCCCTGCTTAAAGCGATCGAGAATATCGTGACGTTCCTTGACCGGGGTTTGATGGGTGATGGCGGGAATCAGGAAATCCTGGGAAATGCGGTAAACGGTAGCGTTATCATTGGTAAAAATTAATACCTGTTCGGGATAGTGTTGGTTGAGTAAATCGGTGAGGACGCGGATCTTGCCATCGGTCCCTAGGGCGATCGCCCGCGCCTCGTGGTGGGCCAACATAGCCTTGCGACCCGCTGCTGAAGTCGCACTCACCTGGACAAACCGTTGCCACCCCTCCAGACTACCCAACCGAATCTTGCTTTGGCTGAGAAAAGCATTGCGTTCCTGGATCAGGGCCTCGTAGCGTTGGCGCTCCCACTGGGACAGGTTCACCTTAATCTGGACCACATCATGGTGGGCGAGGGCCTGTCCTGCTAGGTCTTCCGGTGCTTTGCGGTACACGGTTGGCCCAATCAGGCGATCGAGATCGGTGTGGCGACCATCGGCCCGTTCGGGGGTGGCGGTTAATCCAAGGCGGTAGGGCGCGATCGCATATTCGGCAATCACCCGATTAAAGTCGCTGGGCAGGTGGTGACATTCGTCAAAAATCAAGAGGGCATACCGATTGCCCAGGGTTTCCGCATGAATCGCTGCACTGTCATAGGTCGCTACCAAAATGGGACTGCGATCGCGGGCGCCACCGCCCAAGAGACCAATCTCGGCATCGGGGAACGCCGCCAGCAAGTGGGCATACCACTGGTGCAGCAAATCCAGGGTGGGTACCACAATCAGGGTATGGCGCAGTGTGGCCTGCATGGCTAACTGGGCCAGGTAGGTTTTTCCCGCTGCGGTGGGGAGAACAACGACGCCCTGCCGTCCCGCCTGCTGCCAAGCGGCAAGGGCTGCCTGCTGATGGGGATAGGGGGGCATTTCTAAACAGGGGGTGAGCGTCAGAGGTGCAAAGGCTTTTGCCCGATCGGTAAAAACGGTCCCTTCTGCTTGTAGGCTCTCGACCAGGGGCCGATATTGGTTTGCAGGAATCCGAAACCGTTCTACGCGATCGTCCCAAACCGCATACTCAATCCAGGCTTTCCCCCGTGGTGGTGGGTGCAGGATCAGGGTGCCGCGATCGAAGGAAAGCGTAGGCGTGCGGGGCATGGAAAATGAGCTGCGGCAGCAAGTGGTAGATAATAATTCTACTGCACTCACCTGACGGCACAGTCAGACGAAGGAGGGTCATGATCCGTCTGCCAGCATTGTCACTAGCGACCCCTGTTTTCATCAAGTGCCCGTCGCCCTATCCACGGATTGGGCACAGCCTCATTGCGATCGGCCTGAGTGTCCTGCTAGGTGCCTGCGGGATCTCATTTCAGATAGAGCCGCCTCCCCCGTCCCCAGCCAATCCCCTCACCC